>JANXWY010000279.1 GCA_025350905.1 Verrucomicrobiota bacterium | reverse complement strand
GGACGCCGTTGCGGCCGGCTTGATCTTCATGGTCCTAAGCAGTCTGTATATGTGGTGGGAGCTTCCTCAGAAACGCCTGCTTGGCGGGGTGGTGCTGGGCCTCGGATCGCTAGTTTGCGGCCTGTTTTGCATTGGTCTCCGCTGGCTTTTTTGATGTCACCCACGGCGGGCGCGTGGTTTTCACTGATCCGGGATCTCGGTGACGACGAAGGCCTGAGCGCCGCAATTCGGCTGGCCAAGGCGGTCACCAATACTGCTCCTTTCACCCCCGACGGACTTTGGGAACAACCCGATCGTGCTCTGGGCACCGAGATACCGTGCCCGAAAGGCAATGGCGTTTATCGTGCGCGCGGACGCCGAGGGTTGGGATCCAGGTGCGAGCAACACACGGCACTGTCACGCCTTGGTCCCGTCCAGCCAACGCAAAGCACAAAACACCCGTAAAATATGGTGGAGGCGGGGGGAGTTGAAAAGGCGCGACCTCCGCGCTGAAAAATTCTCGCGCTGCGGGAATGTGCGGCGTGATGCCGTCAAGGTTGGTGAATCTGCGAGTCGCGCTTTGTTGTCGTGTCGGACTCAGACCGCACGAAACCGCACGATGAACCCGGTTCGCTGTCACGTCTTGTCACGTCCACCGGAGGGGGCGGGGGGGGGTAGTGCGATGGCGGGGGTGGGGCTTGATACGATGGATTCATCCGCGCGGAAATTTTTTACAAAAGGCCCCATTGAATGTTCTACCTCACGACTCTGATACGGCTCGAAACCCGATGGCACGCGGTTGGTCCGCGCTCAGCGGCGCCAGAAACTGGGCTTGGTAACGACCGGGAGTGCTGCTATCGTCACCCGCGTTCATGCACTGGGTAGCCCCATCGGAAAAAGACGCACTCACTGGAAGGCTGGAAAAACGCCTGTGGGATAGCGCCGACCAGTTCCGCACCAACTCCGGCCTCAAAGCCCAGGAATACTCCGGCCCGATCCTCGGCATTAACCGAAGCTGCATCAGCCGCCTGCTCACCGAAGTCATTGAACCCTACCAAGGGCGCATCCTCGATCCCGCGTGTGGCTTGGGCGGCATGTTCGTCTCTTTCTTTTACAACTTTGGAACCCATGCCTGCTGAAAACCATTCTCAAATCGCCAGTTTCATCTGGAGTATCTGCAACCTGCTCCGCGGCCCGTACAAGCGGAACGAATACCGCAAGGTCATCCTGCCGCTTACCGTGTTGCGGCGGTTCGATTGCATCCTCGGGCCGACCAAGGCCGCCGTACTGAAGGAACATGCCGCCATCAAGGCCAAGCCGGAGAATATCATCCGCCACAAGCTTTGCTCGGTCACCGGCCATGCCTTCTATAACCTCTCCAAGCTGGACCTCGCGCGGCTGCTCGACGACCCGAACCAGCTCGCGCCGAATCTCAACAGCTACATTAACGGCTTCTCACCCAACGTCCGCGCCATCATGGAGAAGTTCAAATTCGGCGAGCAGGTCGCCTTCATGGCTGAGAAGGACTTGCTCTACCTCGTCATCAAGAAATTCGCCGCCATCGATCTCTCGCCCGACCGCGTGGACAATGTCCAGATGGGTTACGTCTTCGAGGAACTCATCCGGATCGGAGCGGAACAATCCAACGAGGAAGCCGGGGAACACTTCACGCCGCGCGAGGTGATCAAGCTCATGGTCAATCTCCTCCTCTCGCCGGAGAAGGACCTCGCCCGCAGCCACGTCGTCAAAACCATCTACGACCCCGCCTGCGGCACGGGCGGCATGTTGTCCGTCGCCGAGAAATACATCCGCGACCTCAACGCCGACGCCCAGCCCAAGCTCTTCGGTCAGGATTGGAACGACGAAGCCTGGGCCGTCTGCAAGTCCGACATGCTCATCAAGGGCGAGGACGCCGACGCCGTTATCCTCGGCGACACCTTCACCAAGGACGGCTTCGACCGCGCCGCCGACGGCAAGAAATGGACCTTCGATTACATGCTCGCCAATCCGCCCTTCGGCGTGGAGTGGAAGCAGCAGCAGCGTTACATCGAAAACGAGCGCGACACCCTCGGCTTCAGCGGACGCTTCGGCGCGGGCACGCCCCGCGTGAATGACGGCGCGCTCCTCTTCCTCCAGCACATGCTGGCCAAGATGCGCGCCCCGCAGGACGGCGGCAGCCGCCTCGCCATCGTCTTCAACGGCTCGCCCCTCTTCACTGGCGACGCCGGCGGGGGCGAGAGCGAAATCCGCCGCTGGATCATCGAGAATGACTGGCTGGAGGCCATCGTCGCCCTGCCCGAGCAGCTCTTCTACAACACCGGCATCTCAACCTACCTCTGGGTGCTCACCAACCGGAAGGAGTCCGGTGCCGGACGGGCCACCTCCCGCAAAGGCAAGGTGCAGCTCATCGACGCCCGCCCATTCTGGGTGCAGATGGAGAAAAGCCTGGGCAACAAACGCCGCCGCATCGGCGACCCCTCCGACAAGGAGAAAGACCCCGACCACATTGGGGAGCTCACGAAAATCTTCGGCAACTTCCGCGACGGCCAGACGCGCACCTTCACCGAGGAAGACCCTGTCACCCACCAACCCGTCCAGCGCCAGCGGATCGTCAGCAAGATTTTCGACAACGGAGATTTCGGTTACCACAAGATCACCGTCGAGCGCCCGCTGCGGCTGAACTTCCAGGCCAGTGCCGAGCGCCTCGCCCGGCTCGACGACGAGAGCGGCTTCAAGAACCTCGCCACCAGCGCCAAGAAAGACCCCGCCGTCCGCCAGCAGGAAATCGAGGCCGGCCAGCAGCGACAGGAGGCACTTCGTGCCCTTGTTATTGCCCTTGGCAAAAAGACAAAGGAGCGTTGCTTGAAGGATCGGAAGGAGTTTCTCACCGCCCTGCGCGACGTGGACCGCGAGCGCGACGTGCGCCTGAGCGCCCCGGAACTCAAGGCCGTGCTGGCCGCCCTTGGCGAGCGCGACGACACAGCCGAAATCTGCCGCGACCGCGACGGCCAGCCCGAGCCCGATGCGGATCTGCGCGACACCGAGACCGTGCCGCTCAAGGAGAGCATCGAGACCTACTTCAAACGCGAGGTGCTGCCGCACGTGCCCGACGCGTGGATTGACACCACCAAGACCAAGGTCGGCTACGAAATCCCGCTCAATCGCCACTTCTACCGCTACGAGCCACCGCGACCGCTGGAAGTCATCGAGACCGACATCAAGCGCCTCGAAGACGACATCATGCAAATGCTCAGGGAGGTAACGGCATGACTGCCCGGCAACTGTTGGAACAGTTGAACTCCCTCGACGAGCATAGCCAGATCGAGGCCAAGACCGCCTCTCAACTCAGCAAGGGAGTTTTGGAATCCGTCTGCGCCTTTTCCAACGAACCGGGCTTGGGTGGCGGCTGGCTTCTGCTCGGCGTTCAGCTTGCACCCAACACCCTGTGGCCAACCTACGAAGTGGTTGGCGTTCCCAACCCGGACAGGATGAGCGCGGAACTCGCCACTCAATGTGCTTCCATTTTCAATCAACCGGTCCGTGTTACTATTGAACCGGAAAGCTTCAATGGAAAAACCGTGCTGAAGGTGTTCGTCCCGGAATTACCCCCGGCCCAACGCCCGGTTTATTTCAAGGCCACCGGCCTGCCCAAGGGCGCCTTTCGTCGGCAAGGTTCAGTCGACGTTCACTGCACTGATGACGACCTGTTGGTCTTTTACCATGACCGTCGAGGCGAGACGATGGACAGCAGTATTGTCCCCGGCGCAGGCATTACCGCCATCGCTCCAGAATCTCTTCAAGAATATCGCCAGTTCCGCGCCGACGTGAACGCACAGGCGGAGGAATTGAAATGGAATGACGAGGAACTTCTCCTTGCACTGGGCTGCGCCACCCGGGAGCAAGGGGCGCTTCGCCCCACCGTGGCCGGCATCCTGTTGTTTGGCACGAACCTCGCCTTGCGGCGATTCTTCCCCATGATCCGGGTGGATTATATTCGCGTGCCGGGTCGCGAATGGGTCAGCGACCCTGAACGCCGGTTTGAAACCATCGAAATCCGCGCCCCCCTCATCAACGCTATTCGTCGGGCGCGTAACGCCATCCTCGACGATCTGCCCAAGGCGTTTTCCCTCCCCGCCGGCCAGTTGCAGCGGCAGGATATACCGTTGGTCCCCGACCGGGTCATCCGTGAAGTTGTGGTGAACGCTCTTATGCACCGTTCCTATCGCGTGCATGGTCCGGTTCAAATCATCCGCTACGCCAACCGCCTCGAAATTCGCAACCCCGGCCATTCGTTGGTGGCGGAGGATCGCCTGGGCGAACCCGGCTCCGAAACCCGTAACCCGGCCATCGCCGCCGTTTTGCATGACACCAATCTCGCGGAAACCAAGGGGAGCGGCATTCGTGTCATGCGCGAGTTGATGAATGCCGCCAATCTCACTCCCCCCACTTTCGAGTCCGACCGCGAACGGAACCAGTTTGTTGTCACCCTGCTGTTTCATCATTTTCTGTCCGCCGACGATTGGGCGTGGCTGCGGAAACTTGACGTGGAACTCAACGACGAGGAAGCCCGCGCCTTGGTATTCGTCCGCGAGGCCGGCGCCATAAATAACGCCGCCTACCGCGACATCAACCGCGTGGACGTGCTTAACGCCAGCACTCATCTCCGCCGCCTCCGCGATAACGGTCTGCTGGATCAGAAGGGCAAAGGCGCGGACACGTATTATGTGACCACCGCCAAGCTGATTGCTCCGTTGCAACCTCCCGCACAAATCGTACAGCCTGCGCCGCGATCCATCCAGTCCGGCGGCCAACCGATCCAGCCCGCTCCCTCGGAACACCAGTCCCCCGGCTTAACACACCAGCTACCTGGTGTTTTAAGCACGCTAGTGCACCAGTTAGGCCAGCGGGCCACACCAGATCAAATTTCCGAAGCGATCCGCCAGCTCTGCGCCTGGCGCGCCTTGAGCGTCTCGGAATTGGCAGAAATTTTAGACCGCGGCAATAAACATCTCCTCCGCAATCACCTCAGCCCGATGATCCGTGAAGGCGTCCTCGCCTACACCATTCCCGACCAGCCCAACCACCCGCAGCAGAAATATCGAGCGGCCGTGCCGCCTGAGGAACGCATATGAAGCTCCCGGCCTACCCACGCACCAAACCCAGTGGCGTCGAATGGCTCGGCGACGTGCCGGAGCATTGGGATATCGTTGCGTTGAAGCGAATCGCCAGCTTGAAGAGCGGCG
>JANXWY010000195.1 GCA_025350905.1 Verrucomicrobiota bacterium | reverse complement strand
CGTTCCGGGGTTGTCGTTCAAGCTGCTGCGGACTTCAAACACCACGCCGAACTTCTTGGCAAATTCCACTGACCGCGACTGCATCACTTTCGCGCCGAGGCTGGCGAGTTCAAGCATTTCATCGTAGGAAATCTCGGCGAGCTTCTTCGCGCCCGGCACGATGCGCGGGTCGGCGGTATAGACACCGTCCACGTCGGTATAAATCTGGCACAGGTCGGCCTTGAGCGCGGCAGCCAGGGCGATGGCGGTAAGATCCGAACCCCCGCGACCCAGCGTCGTGATCTGACCGTCCTTCGTCTCGCCTTGAAAGCCGGCCACGATGACCACGTTGCCCGCGTCGAGCTGTTCGTGAACCTGCTTCGGCGTAATGTTGTGAATCTTCGCTTTCGTGTGAACGCCGTCGGTGACAATGCCGGCCTGCGCCCCCGTCATGGACACCGCCGAGATGTTGATGGCGTGCAGCGCGATGGCCGTAAGTGCGATGGTCTGCTGTTCGCCCGTGGCCAGCAGCATGTCCATCTCACGCTCGCTGGGCAGGGGCGCGATGTCCTTGGCGAGTTTGATTAGGCCATCCGTGACACCACTCATCGCCGAGACGACGACGACGATCTGGTCGCCCTGCGCGCGATACTTCGCCACCCGGGCGGCGACATTTTTAATGCGGTCGGTGTTGCCTACCGATGTGCCACCGTATTTTTGAACAATCAAAGCCATGTTATTTCACACACAATTCTTCCGCCAGAAAACCGGCGGGCCGGTCAGGATGCCAGAAATTACCCGGCAATCAAGTGGCTGCATGACGCTGGAGAAGATAGGCGCGGAACGTCTCATAATCCGCGCCCAAGCGGTCGAAAGCTTCCGGCAATTTCAGCGAGGCCAGCATATTCGTCGGCACATCCGGCGCCCAGCCCACGACTTTCTCAACCTCTTCGGGAAATTTTGCCGGGTTGGCCGTCTCGACGATGACGGCCGGCGAATTGCCGAGCGGTTCCGCGGCACTCCAGTCTTGAAAACCCTGCCAGGCGACGGAGCCGTGCGGTTCCAGCAACAGTTGAAAATTGTTCCAGAACTCGCGCACGCCCGTCACGGTGCGCTCGTCGGAAATGGAAGTGGAAAAAATATCGCGGCGCATCGCGACGAGGTCGGGCATCCGGTTGATCTTGCCCGTCTCGTCCATCTGCCCGCCGTAAACCGCCACAAGTCGTGCGAGATTGCTCGGATGGCCGACGTTCATCGCGTTCGAAAGCGAATTGCGCGACGGCGAAATTTTTTGATAGTTGCCGCTCGCCAGAAATTTTGGGAAGGCGTCGTTGTCGTTGACGGACGCGATGATTTTTTTCACGGGCAAGCCCATCTGCTTCGCGACCACGCAGCCCATCATGTCGCCGAAATTGCCGCTGGGAATGGAGAACACGACCGGCTCGCCCGCCTGCGCGACACGTGACGCGGCGTAGAAAAAATAAACGCTCTGCGGCAGCAACCGGCCGATGTTGATGGAGTTGGCGGACGACAGCGGAATGTGTTTCAGCGCGGGATCGGCGAAAGCTTGTTTCACCATCGCCTGACAGTCGTCGAATTTACCGTCAATCGCCACGGTGCGGACGTTGCCGGTCAGCGAAGTCATCAGCTTGCGCTGGCTCTCGCTCACCTCGGCCAAAGGAAACAGCACGATGACGCGCACGCCGGGGATGTTGTGGAACGCGTGCGCGACTGCCGCACCGGTGTCGCCGCTGGTGGCGGTGAGGATCGTGACCTGCTGGTTATCCTCCCGCAAAAATTTTCCAAACATTCGCGCCATCATCTGCGCGGCAAAATCCTTGAAGGACGCCGTCGGCCCTTGATCCAGTCGCATCAAAAAAACGCGGACGTGAATGATCTCCAGCGGTACGGGGAAGTTATAGGCCGAGTGGCACATCGCCGCGAGATCAGTGCGGGGGATGATATCTTCCGTGAATTTTGACAGGACGCGAAAAGCGATTTCGTGATACGGCAGCTTGGCGAAGGCGGCGATTTCCCCGGGTGTGAGCCTCGGGAATTGCTGCGGGAAATACAACCCGCGATCCGGGGCCTGCCCGGCCAGTAAAGCCTCCCGTAAATTCACCGGTGGCGATTGCCCGTTGGTGCTGTGAAAGAGAGTGGTGGCCATTTTGAAATTACAAGTCCAACCAACGACGCACGGCGGCTGCGATGGATTCAAGTTGGGACACGTTCAGGGAGCCGAGCCGGCGGAGCAGATTGACGCGGGGAACGGACTGCGAACCTTGCACATTGAAAACGCCGCGTTGCAACCAAGTCACCTCCACCGCCGCCTCAAACTGCGAGCCGCGCACGGTGGTCGTGTGCGGCACCACATGAAACAGGGCGTAATCCTGATCGCCGAACCGCGTGCTCAATACCAACACGGGACGAACCTTCGCCACCATGCCCAAGTCGGCCAGCCAGACTTCTCCCCGCTCGGGGATATTCATGGTGGCCCGGCTTTCTTGTCCTTCGCCTCCGCCCGGTCGAACATTTGTAACGTCTGATCCGCCACAGCCATCTGATCTGCTTCCGTCCAAACTCCGTAAGCGTCGTCAAAAATAATTCCCGATTTCCTTTGCCGGTAGATACTGATCAAAGTTCGTTCCACCTGATGCAACTCTTCCGTGCTCAGGTTTGCCAAGGCGCTCGTTATTTCGGCAACAGTGCTCATGGGTGGAAGATAAGCCGTCTAATTCAGATTCTCCACCCGGAACATGACCGGCCGGCCTTTGACGACCGGAAGCTTCGCGATCTGCGCGAGTGCCTGGCGCATCGCCGCATTGGGGGCGTCGTGCAGCATCAGGATCAGCGGGACGCTTTCGCCCTCGTGACCTTCCGGCTGGATGACGGAGGAGATGCCTATCTTCGCCGCCGCAAAGATGGCGGAGATTTTTGCCAACACGCCGGGGCGATCCACGACGCTCAACCGCACGTAATAGCGCGACGTGATTTCATCCAGCGGCAGCACCCGGCCGCTCCGGGCATGCGCCACGAAGGGCGGCACGCGAACTTTTCCGCCGTTCTTCAAGTCGAGCGCGGCATCCGCCACATCGCTCAACACCGCGCTCGCGGTGGCGTCCTTGCCCGCGCCGCGACCGTAGAACAGCGTGTCGCCTACCACATCGCCGCGCACAAAACACGCGTTGAAAACCCCGTTGACGCTGGCGAGGACGTGGGCATTGGGGATGAGCGTAGGATAAACAGAGACCTGCACGCCGGCCGTTTTCTGGCGCTCGACCTTGGATCCTCGGCCCTCGACCCGTTTGACGATGCCCAGCAGCTTGATCGTATAGCCCAGTTGCTGGGCGAATTGCATGTCGAGCTTCGACACGTCCCGGATCCCCTCGGTGTGGATTTTGTGGTGAGCCACCCAGAAGCCGTGCGCCAGCGAGGCCAGGATGCCGGTCTTGTGCTGCGCGTCGTGCCCGTCAATATCGAGGTCGGGCGGCGTCTCGGCGTAACCCAGTTTCTGCGCGTCGGCCAACACGGCGGCAAAATCTGCGCCTTCCAGTTTCATGCGCGTGAGGATATAATTGCAGGTGCCGTTGACGATGCCGTAAATCGCCGGGAACTGATTCGCAACGAAGCCTTCGCGCAACGATTTGATGATGGGAATGCCGCCGCAAACGCTCGCTTCGAAATAAAGGTTCGCCCCGCGCTGCGCTGCCGCCGCAAATAATTCCGGGCCGTGCGCCGAGACCAGGGCCTTGTTCGCCGTCACCACCGTTTTACCCTGCGCGAGCGCCGCCAGCACCATGGTTTTCGCAATGCCCGTGCCCCCGACCAGCTCAATGAGCACGTGAATTTGGGGATCGTTGACGACCTCCTGCCAGTCGGTCGTCATGAGGTGGCGCGGGATCGGATAGGGGCGGGGTTCGTCGAACGCCTTCACCGCGATCTGGCGAAAGGCGAGCGGCACGCCGAGGCGCGCGGCCATGAGGTCGCCGTTCTGCTGCCACGCGTGGAAAACACCGCTGCCCACCGTGCCGCCACCGATCATTCCGAGGTTCACTTGCTGCATAGAGCAGCACAGATTGCCGGGGAAACGCGGTGGGAACAATTCAATTTTGAGCGACTTCGGCGGGCTTTTAATGATTTAATGCCAAGCCGCCCAGTTGCAAAGCGGCCAACGGAGATTAGCCAGCTACGAAGTGGCTGGTTGCGGCAAACAGGATGAATTCGTCCCGCAAGGGAGGGTGGAGTTGTTTGGAGGTTTCCGGCGTCCCTTCAGGAGGCAATGTTGTACGGACATGCTTTCCAGCCAGCGTGTGGCTGGCTAAGGTCCGGCGGTCCCCCCGACCGGGACGAAACAACGTCGTGATGCTCTCCGCAAATTCCCGCTCGCCCTCGGCCTACCGCTTTGTTAAACCCAAGCGCGGATGAACCAGCTCTACTTCGGCAATAACCACGGTGATCCGACCCACTCCGACTATTGCATTTACTAAATCCACGGCAGGTCCTTCGTCTTCAAGCCAGCAAACAGAAACGTTTCCAACGGCGAACCCCGTGATGATTTATAGCAGGATGCGGCCGCACTTGGGGCTACGAGCATGGCTCGCAAAGAATACGCATTTAAGCGCAAATTTTCTGATGAAACCTTACGAAAACGTTTTGAGGGATAGAAACACGCTCTGCTTGCTGCGACGGGGGAAAACCCATTCGAGAATCACGAGAATCACGAGCCGGTTGGGATTCGTCTTGGTCGCCGTCGGCCAGAGTTACCCCGCAATCGTCCTCATTGCCATCAGACTTAACACCCCGCGCTCACTTATCAATCAGAGCGAAACGGTTTAGGTATGCTCCCGGATAACGAAAACCCTAACTTTGTGCGCCGTCGTCCGGCCAAGGAAGTAAAGAACTGCGCAATCGAGTTCCGATTTCAGTGTCCGCAGGATTGGGAAAAAATGACCGCGACGGCTGAGGCGGCCATCCGGTTCTGCGACGTTTGCCGGCTGAACGTCGTTTTGTGTGAATCGGATGCAGCGGCATTGACGCAGGCAAAGCTGGGGAATTGTGTGGCTTTGCGGCGTCACACGGGCGACGGCGTGCGCATGCTGAAAGTAGGGATGCTGAAGCCGAGCGATGAACCCAGCCCGGACGAACGGGCCGAGCAGCGGGCATACATTTTGGATGAAATGAAGACGGAGGCGTTGCGGGCGCTGAAGTATTCGTCACGATTCTGTCCGCGGTGCGGCTTCCCTTGCCCGAACTGGTATGAACACTGCCGGGTGTGCCACCATCCAGTCGGGCGGATCAAGCCAGCCTGACTTAGAATCCCACGTCAGCGCGCTGTTGGATGTGCGTTCCGGATGCCAATTGGATCCAAATCTAAAGAGGTACGCGTCGGTGCTGGGAAAACGGTAGCAGCCCCTCTGATTTTTTGGCGCTAGCCAGCCTCTCGCAAGTCTTTCCGGCTAGTTCCAGTTCACCGACCTGCAGGCGGCGAACCAACCGCAGTCCCGCGTTTGTATTCGGGCGCATTGAAACCGATGTACTTTGCCGGTGTTTTCCAGTTTGCCTCCTGCTCCCAATCGGCACTCGCTCGTCAGATCAGGGCGCACTCCATCCTCGACGAATAGGGTGCGGCTTGATTAAGGTCACGATCATGCATCGCGTCCATGGTTCCCGCACAAAGGGCATCGACCTTAAAGTAATAAAGTATCCCGCCAAGATGGTCGCGCTTGGGATGAGTTTGGCGGTACTGGCGCTTGGGTCGTTGGTTCCGAAAACGGCCGATGCCGCTTCGTGGGTCACCAACAGTCCACTGAGCGTGGGACGTTATGGCCACAGCGCGACGCTATTGACCAACGGGCAGGTATTGGTCGTGGGTGGTGCTACGAGCACCGAGTATACCGCGAGTGCGGAGTTGTTTGATCCGACCACCAGCCGTTGGACGAATACAGGTGCGATGCGCGCTGCGCGATTGGGGCCTACGCTCACCCCGCTGACCAACGGACTGGTGTTGGTAACCGGCGGGCAAGGGCCAACCGGCGGTCTGAGCAGTACCGAACTTTACAATCCCGGCACCAGGTTGTGGGAAACGAACGGCGCTCTGAACCGTGGTCGCCATGGTCATACGGCCACACTCCTATCGGATGGCAGGGTTCTGGCCGCCGGGGGTTATGCGGGTTTGAATACGTCCGACCTCGAACTCGACAGCGCGGAGATTTACGATCCCGTGACGCGAGCCTGGACCGCCACCGGCTCGCTCACCAGCTCGCGGCAACAGCACACGGCCACGCTGCTTCTGACCGGGCAGGTCTTGGTCGCCGGAGGTATTGGCAGCAATAACGTATTGGCCACCGCAGAACTTTACGATCCCAACCCTGGTACTTGGACCCCAACCGAGGCCATGGGCGGTGCCCGGCGCATTCATACGGCGACTCGACTGCCGGACGGGCAAGTTCTTATCGCCGGTGGGGCAGCCAGTACCAACGATATCCCGGTCGCGGAGTTGTACCACCCGTCCACCCGAAGTTGGACGACGACCGGCGTGTTGCATCTCCCTCGCAATGCCCACACCGCGACTTTGCTGCCGAATGGGAACGTTCTGGTTGCCGGCGGCTGGTCGCTGATGGGCGTGATGGTGGCGCTGGCTGAAACCTACGATGCGACCACCGGGGAGTGGACCGTAACCAAGGCCTTGAACACCGCCCGGGCTTACCACTCGGCAACCCGGCTCCCGAGCGGCCAGGTGATGCTGGCTGGCGGCTATCGAAGCGGCGGTTATCTTTCGAGCACGGAGGTGTTTGTCCAGGCCGCTCCGATCAATTTGATCAATCCGGCCAGCCTGCCCACCGGCGCATTTCAGTTTGGATTTACCAATCTGCCGGGCCTCGGCTTCAGTGTGTTGGCGGCGGGAAATCCATCACTCGCGTCAAGCAACTGGGCGGCGTTCGGCGGCGTCACGGAAATTTCCCCCGGCCATTTCCAATTTACCGATCCGCAAGCGACAAATTCGGCTCAGCGTTTCTACCGCGTCCAAGCCGATTAGCCGGCCGCCGCGAACTTCTGACACTCGAGATTTCCCTTGTCGCCAGTGAGAAAAACTGGTGCATTGATCCTCAGGCAAGACGAGCAAAACTATGACTATGAAATTTATGCAGCGGGCTCTGGCTTTAACCGTGGCGACGTGCGCCTTCACCGCTGGCGCGGCGACCTATTCTGGCAATGGCAACACCGGTTTCGGCGGTCCGATCGGACAAGGGAGTCTCTATTTAACGGACGATGGCACGACCGTGTCCGGCACGGTGAACAAGGGGCCGAATGGGTTTAATGATGTGCTCGTGCTTTACATTGATTCGATCACGGGCGGCTTTGCGAACACCTCGGGTTTCGGCGATGGCGCGGATGGCTTGCGCCGGGCCATCTCCGGTTTTGATGGCGGCAACAACCGCAGCCTCCTGACTTTCAACGGCATGACGCCGGACTACGCGATTGCCCTCGGGCCGACGAGTGACAGCTTTGGCGGACTGTGGCAACTGGCCAACGGCGGGGCCAACAGCCTGAACTTCGTCAGCAGCGTGGACTTGGTCCCGATCGGGGATGGCAACTCGGGCACCTACACCTTTTCCTTCAACCTGAGTCAGATCGGAATCACCCCCAATACCGCTTTCACCTTTGACCTGCTAGGCACTTACATTTCCAATTCCGGGTATCGTTCCGATGAGGCCTTACCCGGCAATGTCACCGGCACCCAGGGTTGGAATGCTTTCACCCAGACCGGGCTCGGAACTTACTCAGTCGTGCCCGAGCCTTCCTCGCTTTCGATCCTCGGTGCCGGTGCAGTGGTAACCTTGCTTGGGTCGCGCCGACGCCGGATATAGTTGCGAAACCCACCACCGACCCACGCCAAGCAGTGGGTCACCGGGCAGGCAAACTGGCGCTTCGTCGCGGGTCTGCCGTTAATTCGGGTATTTTGGGGCGCCGCTTTTTCACAAATCTTTTATCCCCAAACTGTGGGCCATCTGGTAAGCATCCGCCGCCGTGCGAGCGGATAAGAAAAAACCAGCTAGCGCCGTCGGGAAACTTTTTCTCGCCGCGTGCGGTCTAGCTTGCCTGCTGCCGTTCGTGTTTGCCGTCGTCATCGCCACTTCGCGCTGGCGCCCCCTGCCAAAACTCGCTCCGGTCTCCGAGACCAGCTTGTTTGCCGCGTACGGCAAATCGCCCAGTTGCCAATCCTGTCACGAAGAGGAATTCAAGAACTGGCAAGGCTCGCACCACGCACAGGCGGAGCGGGCGGTGGATCGGCAGCGGGACCGTGCGGCGTTTGATCCGGCGCGGCTGATTCCACACGGTTCGCAACAATCCGAGGCCCGCGTCACCGCCGGCCAGCTCGAATTGGTCACTCAGGGTTGGGGCCAGACCAACCAGCCGTTCCCCGTCGCCCGGGTGATTGGGGTGGATCCGCTGCGGCAATTCCTGTTGCCGGCCAGTGGTGGCCGGCTGCAGACGAGCGAATTGTGCTTCGATCCCAACCGGGGGGAGTGGTTCAATGTTTATGGCGCGGAAGACCGGCAGCCCGGCGAATGGGGCCACTGGACCGGGCGCGGCATGAATTGGAATTTCATGTGCGCCACCTGCCACAACACCCGGTTGCGAAAAAACTACGACGCCCGATCGGATAGTTACAACACCACCAGGGCCGAGCAGGGTGTGGGCTGCGAGGCGTGTCACGGTCCGCTGGTCGATCACAACGGGTGGCAAGCCAAACACCCCAACCAGTCCGGCGACCCGACGCTCCGGAAAATAACGCGCCCGGAAATGTTTGCCACCTGCGGCCAATGCCATGCGCGGCGCGCCGAGCTGACCGGCGATTTCCGGCCCGGCGAAAACTTTTTTGATCATCATCACCTAACGATTCCCGACGAGACGGACCTTTTCTATGCCGACGGCCAGGTGCGGGAAGAGGATTACGAATTCACCGCGTTCCTGGGGAGCAAGATGCACGCGGCCGGCGTGCGGTGCGTGGATTGCCACGAACCCCACACGAGCAAGCTTCGGGTGCCCGGCAATCTCATTTGCCTGGCGTGTCATGGCACGACCGCGACGAACGCCGCGCCGCGCATTGACCTCGCCACGCACAGTCACCACAAATTCGACACCGCCGGCGACCGGTGCACGGACTGCCACATGCCCACGACGGTCTACATGCAACGCCACCCGCGCCACGATCACGGCTTCACCATCCCCGACCCGCGCCTGACGCAAGAACTGGCCATCCCGAATGCGTGCAACCGTTGTCACACGAACCAGACGCCCGCGTGGTCGCTCGAGGCCATGAACCAATGGTATGGCCCGCGCACAAACGAACTCATGCACACCCGCGCGACCGCCATCACCAAGGCCCGGGCGGGCGATGCGACCGCCGTTCCGGCGCTGGTGCAAATAACCGCGGCGGATACCAATTTTTTCTGGCGGGCCGTGGCGGCGAATTTGTTGCAGCGCTGGGCCGCCGAGACCAATGTCACGGCCGCGTTACTACGGGGCGCGAGCGACACGAATGAGCTGGTGCGGACGGCGGCCGTGCGCGGGTTGGAGCCGCTGGCGCTGTCCGGATCCGCCCCGGTCGTCCAGGTGCTCACCGCGCGCCTCGCCGATCCGGTGCGGGCCGTGCGCGTGGCGGCCGCGTGGGCGCTGCATGCCACCGTGGATACGAATGCGCCGGCGGGCAGGGATTTGCTGGCGTACCTGCGGCACAATGCCGATCAACCGGCCAGCGTGATGCAGGCGGGCGTGTTTCAGCTTGATCGAGGTGACGCCGCCGGGGCGCTCGCGTTGCTCCATCGCGCGGTGAGTTGGGATCCGAATTCTGCACCGTTGTATCACGCGTTGGCGGTGGCAGCGAGCGTCGCGGGCCAGAGTGCTGAGGCAGTGACGGCCTTGCAGACGGCCAGCCGCCTGGTGCCGCGCGACGCGGAATATCGCTACCAGCTCGGTCTGGCGCTCAATGAAGTCGGTCGGCTGGCCGAAGCCCAAACGGCGCTCGCCGAGGCCGTGCAGCTCGATCCGCAATTCGCCCGAGCGTGGTACAATCTCGGCCTGGCTTATTCAGCTCAGGAGAATCCGGAGCCCGCCCTCACCGCGTTGCTCCGCGCGGAGTCGCTGGATGCGCGCTCACCGCAGATTCCCTACGCGCGGGCAACCATTCTGGCGCGGCTGGGTCGGACGGAAGAAGCGGGACGCGCCGCCCAACGGGCGCTGGAACTACAGCCGGGTTTTCCGGGCGCGGCGGAATTATTGCGCGCCATCGCGCGGTGATCTGACTGCTCCGCCGCCAGCGAGGAGCAAGCCATCGCAAATTCTCCGGCGCGCCGCCACCTTGCTCAATGTGAGAACCACCCGAAACGATCCTTCTTCGCCAGGTAGAGCAACCCGAGGATGCGCATGCTGACGGTGAGCAGGTAAACGCTGATAAAGCCCCAGACCGCCTGCCCGCCCAAGGCCATGAGCAATACCGACATGTCCCGGGTGGAAAGGGAAACCGATCCAGCCAGGCCCGAAAGCAGGCCGCCGGCGACTCGGACCCCGAACACACCCATCAGCACCACGGACGCGACGAGATACTCCAACGGCATCCGCAAGATGGTCGGAACGACGAGCATCGGGTTGGCGGCCATCACCGAGTCCTTCATGGCCACCGCTAGAAAAGCCATCGGAAAATAAAGACAACCGAGGACAACGGCCCCGACAATGGCGGGTAGCGGAATTTCCACGTCGAAGAAGGACTTGGCGACCAGCAGCCCGATGGCCAGACCGAAGGCGGCCAGGATGGTGCCCAGCAAGGCAAAAAAGGCGCCGAACAATCCGCTCGCCTCGGGGAAACTTAAAGGTTCATTTTCATCGGCGGTGGTGGTGTGAATGATGTTCTGCATAAACAGAAACACAAAACCGTACACGGCCATCTTGGCGAGAATGGAAAAAATGCCCGCACTGACAAACTCCAACGCCAGAAAAGCGATGGTAGCGCAGACCAGGATCAGCAGGCCAATGCCGCGAAACGGATACACAAACGCACCCGGCAACCGCGCGTAAAAACTTTTGGCGGCCGCCGGGCGGGCGGCCGTCACCCGCAACGGGGTGCACGCCTGCCCGCACGTGCGACAATACTTTTCCAGGCCGCGCGTGTTGACGCAAAGGTCACAAAAGTATTTTTGGCAGCGACCGCACAGAAATCGCGCCGGCGTCTTTGGGTGTGATTTACAGACAGCATTTCCCGCGTCCGCCATGGGCGTCGCCGGTGCCGGCGGCGTGCCGGCGGCCACTTCGATTTCGACTTCCGGCTCGGCCGGCGCCGGCGCCTCCACAACCGCCCTGGAAAGACGCACGCCCGGGGTCGGCGAACCTGTGGCTGGCAGCCGGATCCTGCCGGGCGTCGGCCCGGAAATTGGCACCGCCATGGGCGGCGGCGGCGGCGGGTTTGGCGCGGCGTTACTGGCCTCGAACGCCATGTCCACCTGCCCCAGTTGCACATGCTGGCCGGGCTGGAGCTTGGTTTCGGTCACCGGCACACGGTTGACAAACGTGCCATTGGTGGAGCCGAGATCCTTGAGAAAAATCCCCACGTCGCTCAGTGTGATCTCACAGTGGGCCCCGGAGACCGATTCGTGACTGATGATAAAATCATTCGCCTCATTGCGGCCGATACGATTCGCGCCCGGCTGGAGCTGTATTTCCCACGCCTGTGGCGAACCTGGATTAATCAAGAGTCGGTAGGTCATTGGCTACGTGCGCCGCGGCGACGACCAAAGTTTTTACGCAGATGGGAGTGGATTGTCCACGAAAAACGCTTCCGTCGCGCGCACCCGCGGCGGCGGGACGCGGCGGTTGAGTTCGGCCAGCGCCAAGGACCCGGAGCCTTGGTCTTGGGTCATTCGCCGCGCTCTCGCCGCTGCTGGAGTTCTTGCAATCCGCCTGCCACTTCGGCCCGCGGCAGGTTGGCTGCGGTCAGCACCGCGTCGCTCAGCGCGAGCAGGCGTTGGTAAAACATAATCCCGAATTCCACCAGGGCGGGGTTGTCTGATTCGGCGTCGAGCAGGACGAAGAGCGCATCTTCAGCCTTGGCGAATTCGCCGGTGCGTTCGTAGTGTTGCATCAGCATCGCGTACGTTCGCCCGGACAACGGTGCGCCGGCGAGGGCGGCCCGCAGCCGCTCGACTTTCGGCACGAACGCGGGACATTCAAAAACTTCGCCGCGCGCGAGAGCTTCGAGCAATAGGTGCAAAGCCTTGAGGTAACAGTCCCGGCTCGCTTCCGTGCGCTCGGCTGCTGCAGCCACGTCGCCGGCTTCCTGGAGGAGTGTGGTCAGCACGAGCGTCTTTTCCCGCAGGGCATGGGTCGGCCCGTCTTGCATGAGCCGCGCCAGCAGGTCGGATTCGGAAAGGCGTGCGACCTCCGGCGCGTCGGCGCCAAGGAGCTTCCTGAATTCCCCGTCCAGTTCGACCGACGCTTCCGTCCAGCGTTGGTCTTGTTTGAGCGAATTGATGCGCGCCAGGGCCCGGATACACTCCTCGATCATCCGCAGAATGTAATCGCGCCGAATCATGCCCAACGGATCACGCCACGGTCAACGGCCCGTCAAAGGTCGTCAGGCTGATGACTTCCGTGCGGGCAAAGTGCGGGCCGTGACGGACGCCTTTGGGCGCGTGGAACAGCGTGCCGACGGCGTAGGTCACGCCGGATTCCTCCCATTCCCCGGCCAGCACGTAGGCCCATTCGTTGGCGTCCAGGTGCGTATGGGCGGGGATTGTGCAGCCGGCCTTGAATTTGCGAAGCACGACGACCCCGCCCGTGGATTCATTTTTGTGCAGCACCATCAACTCAACGCCGGGATATGGGCCGGGCTGCCATGCTTTCTCTTGGATCAATGCGACATAGGGAAACATAAATTCACGAATGGGTCGCGCGATGATTCCACCAAGGCCTCACCTGGTCGCGGAAATTCATGGCCCGGTGGTCATCAGCCAGACGCGGACGGTGAGGAAGGTGTTCGTGTTCGTTCCGTAGGGGGCCACGAGCCGGGCCTTGACGGTTTCCGTCAGGGTATTGCCATCGTCCGTCGCGGAAATTTCCTCCACGTAATTCGTGCCGGTGTACCAAGTCCGTAAATCGGGCGAAATATATACCCCATACGCCGTGTCGGTAGGGGGCAGGCGACGCTGATAGGTGAGCGTAATATAGCTGAGGCTGTTCGTCGGGTTTAATTCCACCGCCGTGGTCAGCGGCGAGTTGGTCTCGGGCGCTTTCGGGTCAAAATTGGCTGCGTATTCCACAAAATTCGCGCGGCCATCGTGATCAAAGTCCACGCCTTGGCCGCTCAGCGTGGGATCGGTGAGCTCCTCCAGCGTGAAATGCGCGATGTTCCAGACACCGTAGGGCGAATCGTGGATCGTCACCGTCGCTTCGCCACTGCCAATGGTGTAGGCCACGTTGCTGACGATGGTCAGGGTGTAAAGTTCGTCGCCTTCGGTGCGATCATCGAGAAAGGGCGTCAACACATACGCGAAGGTGTCGACGCCGGCGGGAAACGTGACGGAGTTCGTCACGGGGATGAACGGGAAATCCACACCGTTGCTGGCTGCGCCGCTGACCGTAAGGTAAACCGTGAGATTGAAGTTGGTGTCGCCCACGCGGGAGAAAGTAATTTCGCCGGGGTCGGGGCCGAGTTCGGCGGCTTCGGGGTCCGTGGCGATTACGTTCACCAGGGTCGGTTCAATCACCGTCACGTTCAGGTCCGCGAAGGTCTTGACCTGGGCATCATCGGCGATCAACCGAAAGATATATTGACCGGCCTGGGTGAAATACACCGTGTTGGTCAGGCTATCGGCGTTGGTGATGGTCACGAGGACCGGGCCGTCAATCTGCGACCAAGTATTGCTGACCACGCCCGGCGGAAGGGGTCGACCGTCGTCTGTGACCGTGCCGGGCAGCGTGACGGTCAGCAGGACGGGGCAGGTGAAGTTGGTGGGCACGGTCACAATCGCGCCGTAATTCGTCGCGACCAGCGCGGCGACTTCCGCCGGGTGCAACGCCCGCGGGAAGACGCGCACGTCATCCACCAGCCCACGCCAGGAATTGGTGAGGTCGGCCGCACCTAGGCCCACGAGGAATTGCGGGCTGTCGGTCAGGACGCCCTGCAACGCCACGAAATCATTAAGCGGCTGATCCAACTGGCCGTTGAGGAACAGCGCCGGCGCCAGTCCGTTGCTCCAGGTCAACGCCAAGTGCTGCCAGCCGTTGGTGAGAATATTGTTCGCGCTGGAGCGTTGGGCCCCACCGCGCGAGGTCGCGAACGTCGCCTCGAACAGGTTGCTCCCGGAGCCGGAACTGGCCGTGCGGCGTGAACTCAAGGTGAGCGGGGCGGTCGCGGAGTTGGTGCCCGCCGTGACCAATCCCCGGCTGGTGGTGGGATCGGCGGACTTCGTCCAGAGCGAAAGCGTGAACTGCTTGCGGCCGTTGAACAATTCGCTGTCCAACGTCTCCCGGACGTAATTGTTGGTGCCGGAAAGGTCCAAGGCGGCGCCGAGCACGCCGTTCGTCGTCCAGGTGGGATCGCCGACGACCACCCCGTGCCGCGCGTTGCCGGAAACGTCCGGCACCTTCGCGCCGTTGGTTTGGTCCAAAGTCCAATGGAGCAGATTCGTCGTCAGCCGTTCCACTGCGTCCACCACCACGGTCAGGTCGGTGAAGTTGGTGAGTTGCCCGTCGTCGGCCAACAGCCGCAGCACGTACACCCCGCCATTGGTGAAGCTGACGGTCGAGTTGGTTTGATTCGTGTTGCCAAACGTCACCGGCACGGGGCCGCTGACGTTGGTCCAGGTGATGGTAATCGGCGGATTTGTCCCGCCGGCGCCCGGGACCGTGGCCTCAAGGATCAGGTTCACGTTGGTGTGCAGCAGGAAAATGGTGTTGGCCGTCGGACTGGTGAGGGTGATGGCGGGCGCGCGATTCGTGCCGGCGTCGACGATGGTGATGACAGCGTTACTTGGCGCCAGGATGGTGTAGGCAGGGTCCGGCACCAGCACCGCGGTAATGGTTTCGGCGGGTTCGATGACCAATTCATTGGTCGGGAAAATTTGCAAGTGAACCCCGCTGACCCCGCGGCCAAAAAACACGTTCGTAAAGAACGGAGGGTAATCGACGCCGTAGCGAGCCGTGCCGCCGACGGCCAGGCGCGCGGTGAATTCGAAATTGGGATTCCCGCCGCGCAGCACGGTGAAAACGCCGGGAGCGGGACTGCCTTCCACGACCTCAGCCGGGTCCGCCACGAGGCTGACCATCGGCTCATCATCCTGGATCGTCACCGTCGCGGTCGTCGGCGAGCCGAGCGTGTAGGCGGCATCGCTTTGCAGCGTAAGCGTGACCGTTTCCGAGCGTTCCACGAGCGAATCGTCCAGGGGAATGATTGGCAATTTGCCGGTAAGACTGCCGGCAGGGATAACGAAGGAATTGGGAATGGCCGCGTAATCCACGCCATTACCCGCGGTACCGGTGATCGTGTAGAAAACCTGGAGCGGTGTGTTGGTCGTGCCGAAGCGGGTGAAGGTGAATTCGCCCGGATTCGTGCCGGGTTCGGCCGCGTTAAAGTCGCTGGCATCAATCCAGACGCGTTGATCATTGTCTTGAATCGTCACGGTGGCAGCCGAAGGATACGCCACACGATACGTGTCACTGGTGGTCAAAGACACAATCACCGTTTCCTCGCCCTCGATCAGGCTGTCGTCCACCGCCATTACCGGCAACGTCACCGAGGCTTGTCCGATGGGAATCGTGATCGAGTTGGAAAGCGCGGCGTAATCCGCTCCGTTCCCCGCGGTGCCCGTGATCGAGAACGACAGCACCAATGCGCCGGTCGTCGAGCCGGTGCGGGTAAACACGAACGCCCCACCGCTGCCGCCTTCCACGGCCGCCGGCTGATTCGTGGACGTGACCACCACCTGCGGCAGCGTATCCGGATCATTGTCGTAGAGAGTGATGGTGGCGACGTTGGGCGAAACGATTTTGGCAGTCGGCGCGGTGAGCAGGGTCAACCGGACGGTTTCGGCCGGCTCGACGGTTTGGTCGTTGGTCGGCACTACCGGCAGATCCACAAAGGTGGCGCCCGCGGGAATCGTCACCGAAGGCCCGATGGGGGCGTAGTCAGCCGGCGCACTGGCGGTGCCGGTCAATTCGAAGTTGACCTGCAACGCGGCCGTCGTCCCGCCGCTGCGGGAAATTCGGAAGTTGGCAGGCGGCCCCGTCTCGGAGGCGCTGGGCACGGTGGCCGTCACGCTTACGGAAGCGCTGTCATCGTCCAGAATTGTATAGGTGTGGATTTTGATGCCATCGAGGGTCGCATTAATCGGATTGAAAAGCGCCACGCGGATGGTTTCATTCGGTTCGACCAGGGTGTCGTTGAGAATCGTCAGGGGAATTGACTTGGCGCGGTTGGTGGGATCAAAGGTCAACGTCCCCGGCGGTAACAGGTAATCAATGCCGCTCGTGGCGGTCCCACCGATGACAACGTAATCCACGGTGATCGGCAGCGCGGACGTCGTGCTGAGCGAGACACTGATGCCCGGCGACTGGCTCTCCACCGCGGCGGACGTGCTAAAGCTGAAGCCGACCGCCGGCACGTTGTTCGGGTCGTCGTCCAAGATTCTGACCACGGCCGGACCGCTGCCAATGTTGTAATTCGTGCTGGGCAGAATCGTGAGGATGACGTCCTCCACCAGTTCCTGATGCAAGTCATCAAACGCAATTAATTTGAAACTCACCGAGCTGGCTCCGTTGGGAATCACGACCGGATTGTCGATCGGCACGTAATCCACCCCACTGATGGCCGTACCACTGATCGCCAGATACACCGTGAGGTCGCCGTTGACCACCGAACCGCGCGTGATCCTGAATTCCCCGGTGTCGTCCCCCGGCTCGGAAGCAGTGCCATCCGTGGCCGTGATGCTGACGGAGACTTTCTCGTCATCGCGGATGAGTAGCGTGGCGGCCCCCGGCGTGCCGATGTTGTAGGCGAGATTGGTGGCGAGCGTGAGGACGACGGATTCATCGCCTTCGAGCAACGAGTCGTCCAACGGAGTGAGCGTGATGTCGGCGGACGTGGCGCCGGCGGGAAGGATGACCGATCCGCTCAAGGGGACGAAGTCACTGCCGCTGGTGGCCGTGCCGCTGACGGTATAAAAGACCGATAAATTGGCCGTCAAATCGCCGTCGCGTTTGACCGTAAACGTTCCGGGGGAAGCCGGCTCTGCCGCGCCCGCGCCCGTGGGGAAGATCGTCACCGTCAAAAAGTCATCGTCGATGATGGTCACCGTCGCCGCCGAACCGCTGACGCTGTAGGCGGCATCGGGGTTGACCGCGACCGTAACGGTTTCATCCGGCTCCAGAATTTTGTCGTCGCGGGTTTGAAACTGAACCGTCGCGGTTTCACTTCCCGCCGGAAGGAGGACGACCCCCACCAGCGAACTGTAATCGGTGCCGGGCGTCGCCGTGCCACCGACGGAATAGTAAACGGTCAGTTCATTTTGCGTGTTGCCTTTGCGCGTGAACAGAAATGTGCCGCGATCCATGCCGTTCTCGGGGATGGTTGGTGTCACGGCAGCGACCGAGACGACCGGCACGCTGGCGCGGTCATCGTCCAGAATCGTGATCGTGGCCGCGCCGGGCGCTGCAACCACGTAGGCGGGATCGTCAACGATGGTCAGGGTGACGGTTTCGTCCGGTTCGCCGATGAGGTCATTGATGACCTGGAAAACTATAGACACGCTCTGCGTGCCGGCCGGGATGACCACCGCATTGGTGAGTGCGCCGATTAAGGCTGGCGTCAGCGAGTAATCGCCGCCCACGTCCGCCGTCCCGGAGAGAAAGACCGTTACGGTCAGATCATTGGTGATTTCGCCGGTGCGCGTCAGGGTGAAAGTTTGCCGTGCGGTACTGGCTTCGGTAACGGCGTTGGTGCTCGCCACCATCCGGACGGTAGGCAGCGCAGTGGCGAAGAAATCCACCCGCGCCTGATTGGAACTCACCGTCAGCGGATTCTGCCAGTTGAGCGGCTCGAACGTGTACCCGTATTTCGTAGCCTCGAGCGTATAGTCGCCGTTCAAACCGGTGAGGACGAAAACCCCGTCGCTGTCGGTGTAGCCGACGACGTAGCCGGTGGTGTTGGTGTTGCCGTTATCCACGCGCACGCCTTCGATCGGCTCATCGTTCGCCGCCAGCACAATTCCGGTGAGGCGAAATCCCACCGGCGGGCCGACCGGTACAATCGCGTTAGCGCTCGCGCGGCCGCCCCACAGGTCACTGACTTCGCAACGCACCACGTGTTCGCCCGGCTGCGACCAGCGCTTGAATGCCCACGGCTGATTGTTCGTGGAAAAGGTGCCGTCGTCGAAGGACCACGCGTACGCCAGAGTGTCGCCGTCGAGATCCACCGCGGTGGCGTGAAAATGAACCAGTTGCCCCGGCGGCGCATTCGTCGGGTCCACCTCCAGACTTAGAAACGGCGGCCAGTGGCCCGGCGCGGGGCCGAGATTGATCTGCACGTCCATCCACGGCTCCGAGCCGGTCATGCCGCGCGCCAGCGGCGTGATATGAACGCCGGCCCCCGGATCGCTGAAGGTCCGACCAATCACCAACGCCGCGTCGTTGCGGCTCAAGGTGCCGGGGGTCGTATCGAGCAGATGCGTGCCGCCTTTGCTTTGTTCCCACGGCGACCAGTTCAACAGCACGCCGGATTGCAACCAGGGATTGCCCGTGAATTTCTGGCGGAACTCGATCCAATAATCGCGTTCGTAATCCTTCGCCACCTTCGCGGCGTAAAATCGGCCATCGATCCGTTTGGGCGCGTCAAAGGCATAGATCCGGTAAACTCCGTTGCTCCCCGCGGAATGCACCGCCGGATCGGGCAGCCAGTTGAGAATGTTTTTGTGCGCCGCGTTGAACTGATTGTTCCCGGCGGTGGCGTTGCCCATCGTGTCGAAAATGTTTCCATACTCCAGGTTGGTGCCCACGCCGATGACACTGCTATTCGTGGCGATCCAGTAGTTCGCGTGCCAGAGGCCGTAGTTGTGGCCGAGTTCGTGCGCCGTCACCCCCGGGCCCGGGCTTTGCAGCCAGACCCCTTTGCCATAAACCGCCGCCAGCCCGCCGAAATCATAATCGGGTACCGTCGTGAACGCGACGATGTCGAGCGGATAATTCGCCGTCTCGAAGCCCGCGCGGCGCGCCGCTTCGCGCGCATGGCCGAGCAACGCGCCGGGGCCGGCGGTGCTGTACCAGGCCTTCGTTTCCGGCAGCGTCATCAGCGGCGTCACGATGGTGTCAAGTGAAGTGACGTCGTACGACCCTTCCGTGTAGAACGCATTGACTTCGTCCATCACGTTGTAGGCCTGCGCTTCGGAAATCGGCTCGGTCAGGTCATCCGGGAAATTGACGCGCATGTAGAGCACGTTTTTCTCGCCGTGGGTCCAGGCATCATTCGCAGCCGTGGCCAGACTGCCGAAGCCGCCGTTGCCACCGCTCTCCGCCAGCAACAACCGCCGGTTAACCAACTCCGCATGATCCACCCCGCAGAAGTATTTGACCTCCCCGCCCAGGTCCGCGGCCACCCTCTGATCGCGAAAATCCGCATTGCGACCGGACACGCCGCAGATGGCTTCCGCGGACTGCCCGCGCGCTTGGGCCAGCGCGGCCGCCTCGCCCGGCTCCAGGAGGCGGACCGGATCCGCGTGAACGGCCAGCTGGCCCGCCAGCGCCAGGCCGTGCAGCGGAATGCTCGTCTGCGAAACCTGGGCCGACCGCCGGCCATAGACAAAGGCCTGATAGGTTTTTCCACCGACTTCCACCGTGCGAGTCACGGTCGTATGCCCGCGTTCGAAATCCGTGCCCACCAGCACCGTGAGCGCGCCCGTACCGTCCACCCATTGTTCAAAGTGACGCGTAATGTTCGCCGGTAGTGCCTCGCGCCACCGGTAGGGAACCGCCGCCTTCAACGCTTGGGCGGGATCGGTTTCGATCAATTCGCGCATGGCTTCGCGCCGTTTCCACGCCAGTGCCTCACCGCGCGCCACGCCGGCCGAAGCATCACCGGCAAGAAAATCCGCAGCCCAGTGGGCGAAAGCAGACATGGCCGCGGGCCCTTCGATGGCCGTTGGACCCAGGCCTGCTGGCTGGGCGGTTGATTTGGTCAGGACGGGCCGGGTCCCAAGTAATGGGTTGGTCGGTGCCGAAACCTTCGAGACGATCGGCGGGGGCGTTTGGGAATTTGGACTGGCGACCGGCGTCAGCGAGACCCGCCCGCATAGGAGAAGCGCCAAGGTTAAAGCGCCGCCCACGATTACGGAAAAGGCAATGCGCTTCATATTTTCTCGCCGGGAACGGGTGAATGCACTGCATCCTATCCGCGGATTCCGCCTCAATGTCAACCGGGAACCGGCGCAGCTTTTGTCTCAAATCGCGAAAGGGCCGCCTTGGCCGGCTATTCGCTCTGTTTTTGCACGGCGTACAGGTCCGTCATCGTGGCAACATAGAGCACGCCGTTCGCTGCCGTGGCGGTGGCGCTGATCGGGTTGCCGAGTTCAAGTTCCGCGAGGACTTTCTTCTCCCGGCTCGCGGCGAACACATAAAAACTTCCGCTGCGGGTGCCGAGGTAAACTTTGCCATCAGCTACATATGGCGACGCCCAGGCTTCGCCCTTGATTTCGTGCGTCCAGTGCCGCTGGCCGGTATTTGCATTCACACAATGAAACGTGCGCCCACAGTCAGCCATGAACACCAAGTCATCCTCCGCCGCCGGGGTGGCCATGACGTGCTTTTCCAATGGATACGACCACACCAAACCCTCACCTCCTGGCCCTCTCCCATCGGATGGGAGAAGGTGGCCGTCACGCCGGGTGAGGGCCATCACATCAATGCACTTGAGCCACGCCTCGTTCTTGCCCCACCAGAGGTCGCCGCCGCCGGCCACGTAAAGGCGGTTTTGCCGGAATACCGGCATGCCATAAATGCTGCTCGGACTTTCCCGACGATTCGTGCTGTACTTGTGCACGTCGGTTTTCGGCGCGGTCGGGTCAAAGTCGAATTGAAAAACTTTTCCCAGCTTGAGCACCTCGTCGGCTGAGGTAGCAGCCGACGTCAGGAGGCTCTGATCAACTTTGGCTTGGGGACGCCGGCTGTCGGATTTGGAAGAGTGAGCCTCGTTACCTCGGCTGCTACGACGGACAGGTTCAAAGGCGTACACCACGCCGTTCCCGCCGCAGAAAAAAATGAGCGGGCGGCCCTGGACTTCACCCAACGAAGGTGACGCCCAGGTGTTGTGGAATACATTCGGGGCGATGTGTTCGTCGTCGCGCGCCACGAGTCGGCCCGTGCGTTTATCGAGCACGATCAAGCTGGGAGCGTCGGGGGCGCGGATGCGTTTGTGCGTGTTGTCCACGCCGTTGGCCGTGTTCAGGTAAAGATAATCGCCGTGGATGAGGATCGAACTATGGGCCGCGTCGTGCGGCCAGATGCCCGCCTCGGCCACTAGATCAAACTTCCAGAGGATGTCGGCGTCAAGCGGGCCGGGTTGCAGCAATCTTCCATCGGCGGGCGGATGCAGTACTTCCGGCCGGGTCTCGGCCCCGATCACCTGTCGAGGCGGTGATCCGGCGGTCGACGGCGGCGTCATGTACGCGCTTTCGTCGCGAAAGGGACCGTCGTTGCCGTTCGCCAGTCCGTGCGCGTCGAGGCAAAGCACGGCGCCACGATTGTCCACGAGATAAACGCGCTCATCCTCCACGGTGGCGGTCGAAGACATGCCCATGTTGGGCCAATCCATGAAGGCATCTTCGTCGCGCTTCGGCACGACGAGTTGCCAGAGCAAGTGACCGGTCTTTTCGTCGAAACACATGAACACGCCGCGATCGCCCTGATGCTTGGGATCGCGCGGTTCGCCGTTATTCGTACCGATGTAGATGCGCCCGCCCGCGACGATTGGTGTGGAATGGGCCTGCGTGCCAAGCTTCGCCGTCCATTTGATGTTTTTTCCAGACTTGGGATCGAACGCTTCCGGCAATCCTCGCTCCGTCGAAACCATGTTGCGCGACCACGCCTCGCCCCACTGCGGTTGGTCGGCGGCGAACGCGCGCAGCGGCCACACTCCCGCCGTCAGGCAGCAGCACAGCGGCAGAAAGAAAAGCCTTTGGCGTATCGGTAACATGACCACAGGGAAGCTTAACCAACCCGATTCAACAAGGTTTCTATGCTGGCTCCGGCAATTGGTTACCTGCCACGCCAGGCTTGGGGAAGGTCGGTGGACCCTCGACCGCAGCCCGTCGCCAGCCTCCGAGTCACCGCTAATTTCCCCGGCCTTTCCCATTCCGTTTGCAGCGACCGGGGCCCGGTCGCGCTCCGTCGCGAGCCCGTCACCGGATCCGCCCCAGGACTTTCGCGCGGCCAAATCAACCTTTCCAAAAGCTAGCCGGCGGCGTGATCATCAGCCCGCTTCCGTCGGAGATTCACTCGCGGCGGAAATACCTTGGCGATGACCAAAAACTTGCCCAACCGATTTATGGGTTTGCGAATAGTTCGAAATGTCCGCCTCTGGGCCCGCGAGGTACGGCCCACGCTGGCGCTGGCATTGCCCATCATGGCGGGCATGGTGGGCCAGACGTTGATGGGCCTGACGGACACGATCATGGTGGGCCGCGTGGGGGTGGTACCTCTGGCGGCGGCGGCGTTTGTCATCGCGGTCGCCCATCTGCCGCTGGTGTTTGGCCTTGGCCTGCTGTCCGCCATCGCAGTACTGACTTCGCAGGCCTTCGGCGCGCGACGACCACGCGAGGCCGGCGAAGTATTGCGGCACGGATTGGTTGTGTCCGCCGCGATGGGATTGCTGGCGGCGCTCTCAATGATTGCCCTGGCTCCGTTTCTGAATCGGTTGGGTCAACCGCCAGAAGTGGTCGCCGCAGCGGGCAAATTTTTGCTTCTGTTCGGCCTGTCGCTCCTACCGGCACTGGTGGGGCACGGTTGCAAGCAATTCAGCGAGGCGCTCAAACATCCCTGGCCGCCAACGTTGGTTCTGCTCGGCGGGGTAATCATAAACCTGCTGCTGAATTGGGTGTTGATTTACGGGCATTGGGGGTTGCCGGCGATGGGGCTGGAAGGCGCCGGGTGGGCGACTTTGATCGCGCGGACGTTGATGGCGCTGGTGATGCTTGGATACGTCCTGGGAGCGCCGGCTTTGCGGACGTTTCAACCAGTGCGCTGGCGGTCGCCCTTGAGCCGGGAACGCTTTCGGCAACTGCTCAACCTGGGCTGGCCGGTGGCGATCCAACACTTCTTCGAGGTCAGCGCGTTCGTCTTTGCAGCCATCATGATGGGCTGGATCAGCGCGGACGCCATCGCGGCGCATCAAATCGCATTGTCTTGCGCGGCCTTCACGTTCATGTGCGCACTGGGAATCGGAACCGCGGTTTGCATCCGGGTCGGGCATGCCTACGGCGCGGCGCAATACACCCGCATGCGGCGCATCGGTTTCGGCGGCGTCAGTCTCGCCGCCGGCATCATGGGTTCGTTTGGCATCGTGCTCCTGATTGCGGGCAAACCGATCGCCGGGATGTTCATCGGCTCACCCGCCGTGGTGAGCCTGACGGCGCAACTGCTCGTCGTGGCGGCCGTGTTCCAGATGGCCGACGGAATCCAGATCGTTTCCATCTCCGCCCTGCGCGGCTTGGGCGACGTGCGCGTGCCGGCGCTGATCGCGGTGCTGGCGTATTGGGTGTTCGCGGTGCCGGTGGGGGCCGCGCTGGCGTTTCCCGGTCATTACGGCGCGGTAGGAATTTGGATTGGCCTGGCGGGTGGGTTGGGGGCCGCGGCGATCGGACTGGCGTGGCGCTTTCACACCCAAACCGGGAAAGCCGCCGAGCACCATCGATCGGTGCCGCCCGTGGGCGCGGCATTCCCCGAGCACGGTTCGCTGCCGTGATCGTGCCTGGTCCGGGTGATCCTCAGGCAACGGCCGCCACCGGTGCGTTGCGCTTGGCCATGATCGCCTCGACGATTTTCTTCGCCAGCGCCGGCTTCTCGGCGAGCGCCTTCTTGGCCGCATCCTTGCCTTGGCCAATCAACTCGCCGTCGAACTGCAGCCAGGCGCCCTTCTTGTCCACCGCCCCGCATTCGATGCCCACGTCGAGGATGCTGCCTTCCTTGTCAATGCCGTGATTGTAGATAATGTCGAATTCCGCTTCGCAAAACGGCGGGGCCACCTTGTTCTTCACGATCTTCACCTTGACGTGATTGCCGGTGGCATTGCCGGCGGCGTCCTTGAGCGTTTCCTTGCGCCGGATGTCGATGCGCACGCTGGCGTAAAACTTCAGCGCCTTGCCGCCGGGCGTCGTCTCCGGATTGCCGAACATCACCCCGACCTTCTCGCGCAACTGGTTGGTGAAAATGCATGTGGTTTTGGATTTGGCCAGAATGGCGGTCAGCTTGCGCAAGGCCTGGCTCATCAGCCGCGCCTGCATGCCCATCGTGGCCATGCCCATCTCGCCCTCGAGCTCCGCCTTCGGCACCAGCGCGGCGACGGAATCAATCACGATCACATCCAGCGCATTTGAGCGGGCGAGCGTTTCGCAAATGGTCAACGCCTCCTCGCCGCTGTCGGGCTGGGACACCAGCAGGTCGTCAAGATTGACGCCGAGTTTCTTCGCGTAGCCCGGATCCAGCGCGTGCTCGGCGTCAATGAACGCCGCCAGCCCGCCCTCTTTCTGCGCGTTGGCGATGACGTGGAGCATCAGGGTCGTCTTGCCGGAAGATTCCGGGCCGAAAATTTCGATCACGCGGCCCCGCGGCACACCGCCGACACCCAACGCGAGGTCAACGGCCAGGGCGCCGGTCGGGATCACCTGGATCTTGGTTTGCGCGCGGGCGTCGCCGAGGCGCATGATGCTGCCTTCGCCATAGGCCTTGGTGATGGAGGAGATCGCGGCTTCCAGCTCGCGCTCGCGGGCCGCGGCGAGCTTCGCCGCTTCAGTGGGTTTCGTTTCGGCGACGGCTTTGTCGGCGGTTTTGTCGGCGGCTTTGGGGGGCATAAATAGTAATCGGGTAAAATGTTTCCGGCGGTTTGTTAACTGGCGGCGACGTTAGCGAAGGCGGGCCGCGGAGTCAACGGCGCGTCTGGTTTTGAGGACGGGTGGGGCTTGACGAGCTGACGTGCGGCGGCGCAAGGTGCCCGTGCCATCGGAATAAATCCGCTCGCTTACCAAATGTTATGAAACCCTGCAAAATCGTGACGACGAATTGGCCGCGACTCCTCTTCCTGGCGCTGCTGGTGCTCCCCGATTTCTCCCCAGCGGCGCCGCCCGTCACCGCGCGAGCAACGGACGAAGATGTCAAAAGCCCCAGCCTCCGCCTCCGGCCCGGACTGCGGCCGAAGGACAGCCTGCTGTTCAACGGTTGGGGCATGACGCCGGCCGGCGCATCGGTGGCCATCAGTGACATGGCCCTGAAATTCGTGATCGCGCCCGACCAGAAAATGCTGCTGGCGGCGAGTGGCGGCTACAACGACACGGGCCTCACCTTGTTTGAGCTGGCGAGCCGGCGCGTGAGCCAGTTCCTGCCGCTGCCGAAGGTCTGGAATGGACTCGCGTTCAGCCAGGACGGTCGCCGCATTTTTGTATCGGGCGGAGATTCGGGGGTCCTCCACGTTTTCAACTACACCGACGGCCAGGCGACCGCCGCCGAGCCGGTCAACCCCGCGCCCGACGCGCCGGGCACGGTGCTGGGGGCCATCGCCGTTCATCCGACCACCGGTAAACTCTACGTTTGCAACGAAGGCAATCACGAGGTCTGGGTGCTGGCCGCCGACACGCTCGCGCTCGAAACCAAAATCGCGGCGGGCCAACATCCGCACACTTGCGTCATGGGCGCCGACCGCCAGCATCTTTACGTCAGCAATTGGGGCAGCCGCAGCGTCAGCCTGATTGACACTGAAACAAATCGCCGGGTGCGGGACATCACGGTCGGCCTGCGCCCGAACGACATGGCGCTGGCGCCGGACGGACGGTTGTTCGTGGCGTGCGCTGGCGATAATACGGTGCACGTGATTCAGACGCGGACGTTGGAAGAGGAGGCGGTGCCGGCCAGTCCCGCACGCCGGCTGTGGGACAAAACGCGCGAGATTATCTCGACGTCACTTTATCCGCAATCGCCGGAAGGCAGTACGCCCGACGCCGTCGCCCTCACTGCGGACGGCAACACGCTCTTTATCGCCAATGCGGACAACAACTGCGTGATGGTGGTAGACGTCTCGAATCCCAGTACCTCTGTGGTCAACGGGTTCATTCCGGTCGGTTGGTATCCCACGGCCTTGGCCGTCAGCCCGGACGACCAAACCGTGTTGGTGGGTAACGGCAAAGGCTTGATTTCGCGCGCCAACGTTCCGCCCCAACGGACCGAACCCAAGCGGTTGCACAAGCCCCCGCCGTTTGATCACATCGGCCGGACCTTGCAAGGCGCGCTCTCGATCATTGCCCGGCCGGACGCGGCCCGCATGGCGGCCTACACGGAGCAAGTCCGCCGCAACTCGCCGTACACGCCGGAGACCCTGCGGCGCGTAGGGATGAAAAGCAACAGTGTGATCCCGGATGAAGTGGGCGAGCCGTGTCCGATCAAATACGTGCTCTACATCATCAAGGAGAACCGCACTTATGACCAGGTGTTGGGTGCGTTCAAGGACGCCCAAGGTCGGCCCGCAGGCAATGGTGATTCCAACCTGGTGATGTTTGGCGAGGCGGTGACGCCCAACCAACATCAACTCGCTCGCGACTACGTCCTGCTCGACAATCTCTATTGCAATGGCGAAGTGAGCGTGGACGGCCACAGTTGGTGCGACGCGGCCATCGCGACGGACTTCAACCAACGTTCCTGGATCATCTCCTATTCCAAGCATGGCAAGCTGCCCGGCAACGAGGAGATGGAAAATCCGGCGGCCGGATATCTGTGGGATCTCTGCCAACGCCACGGCGTGAGCTACAAGAATTACGGCGAAGGCGCCCAGCGCGTGGCCTCGGTCAACCGCGGCAATTGGACGGGCGAACGCGACACGGACAAGGCGCAATGCTGGATTGACGACTTGCACGCGGCGGAGAAAGCCGGGGCGCTGCCGCGTTTCACCATCATGTCGTTGGGGGAGAATCACACCAAAGGCACGACCCCGGGCGCCTTCACGCCGGACGCGTGCGTCGCCAGCAACGACCTCGGTCTGGGAAAAATCGTCGCGGCCGCCACGCGCTCCCGATTTTGGAAGGAGATGGCGATCTTTGTGATCGAAGACGACGCGCAAAACGGCCCTGACCATGTGGACGCACACCGTACCACCGGTTTCGTGATCAGCCCGTACTGTAAGCGCGGCGTGGTGGACAGCACCCTTTACACAACCGCCAGTATGATTCGGACGATGGAACTTATTTTGGGACTACCGCCCTTGACGCAATACGATGCTGGCGCTACGCCGATGTTTGGTTGCTTCCGCAAAACCGCCAAACTAACCGCCTATCAGCTCCGCCAACCGACGGTGGATTTGTCGGCGCGAAACACGGAGAAATCGCCGTTCGCGCTGCAATCGCAGCAGATGAATTTCGAGGAGTACGATCGGGCGCCCGAGGACGAACTCAACCGGATTCTGTGGGCCGTCAGCCGGGGGCCGGCGGCGACCTATCCGGCGCCCATCCATCGGGCCGTGTTCACCAGGAATTGATTGATGGCCCGCGGCGCAACGCAATCTGAATTGGATGCGACCGGAAGTGGCGGTCAGTGTGGTAGAACGGCTCGCGCTGCGAGTCGTCGCGCCGCGTCCAGCGGCACGCCCGAGTCACCGCCCATTCCGCCCGCTCTACGCGGGCGGAGTGTTCGCAGCGCGAACACTCCTACCACCCAGTTTGACCACCACTTCCGGTCACAGCCACCGAAATTCCCCCGCTTGCGTTTTGGCCCTGCGGCGGGCTAGACTTGCGGCCATGAAATTGTTTCTCGCGATTTTCGTTTACTTGCTCATCGGCGCCGTGTTGTCGTGGGGAATTCTCCTGGCGATGGGCGGTAAGCCGGGGTTGCTCATTGGCAGCCTCATCGCCTACGTCGTGGCGTTCGGCCGGATTGGCTGCACCGCCCACTGAGACCAACTCGGATCTTACCGGCCGGAAAAATTGAAGTCTCCCTTCCGGAACGTACCTACCTTTAAGGGGCGGGCACCGGCATTTGCTTTTGGAGCAGCGGAATCACCTGGGACCAAGGAGCGCAATTGGCATCCGCAATTCCCGCCGCCACTCCGGTCGCCACCGCCGTTGAAACCGACGTGCCCTGCGCACCGTACGTCTGACCGCGGTACGAAAACAAAACCGTCCCCGGAGCGGCAATCGTGGCCACGGTGCCGACATTGGCGTAGGCGGCGAGCCGACCCCGCTCGGAGGCCGTGATCGCCGTGACGGACGGATCCGCGGCCGGATAAAAAGGTTTGGTGGAGGCATCGTTCCCCACGGCCGCAAACACCGCGATGTTTTTCGAGGCGAGCAGCCGCGTGGTGTCGCTCAAGATCGGGCTGTTGCCGTAACCACCGAGACTCGCGTTGATAATGGTCGCCCCTTTGTTTGCGGCCGCGATCATGCCCACGGCGACATTAAACGTATTGGCGGAGGTACTCGCCCCGAAAACGTCCACCGGGATGATTGGCACCGAGGTGCTGGACTTGCCCGCCGCCTGCAGCGCTTGCAAAATTGCCGGCACCATTGACGACGCATGGGTCGGCTGGCTGTCGTCACCGGTGGACGGACCGGCGACGGAAATTCGTTCCAGGATAAACGGCTCCATTTGCGGGCCGAGGTTCGGCAACCGGCTATCCACGAGGCCAATCACAACCTTACACGCATCTTGCTTGGGCGGATCGAGCGTCAACTTGATTTCGGGCGCGGCCACGCCGCCAAGAACTTGGGGCGCACGCGGCGGATCCACGTAATAATTATCCTGGACGCTCGCGACCTCGGGATTCGCCAGCAATTTGGTGCGCGCGGCTTCGGTCGCGTCCTCATCCGCAAACTGCAACCGATACGCATTCAGCTCCGAAATGGTCCCGACGACTTTGGCGCCCAAGGATTTTGCCAGGGCTACGATGTCCGTACCGGGTTTGACCCGGACGATCAATTCGTTGGGCACCCGCCGGGGCTGAACGTCCGTTGCCGAGTCGGGCGCGGCGCGCACCACTTGCGTGGCCCGCGCCTGCTCGGTCCGGAACACATAGAAGCGGGCCACGCCGTTGGTCTGCGGCACGAGCGCATAGTTCAAGTCGCCGAGCAACAGCCGCAAGGCTTCGCTATAGGGGAGATTTTTGAACTTCACCGAAGCGGGTTGTTCCAAACCGGGCTCGACCAGGACCTGCCAGCCCGATTGTGCCGCGATGGCCTCCAACAGGTTCAGCAACGGCCAACCGCGGGCATCGGCGCTCACGCGATCGCCCGCCGCGTTCCACGTCAACAGATTCGTGGTCGGCTCGGCGGCAGCGACCGCCCAGCTCGTCACGAGAAAGATCAGCGGCAAAAGACGGCGCCGGATTTGTTGCATCGAATTCAATGTGGGTTGGACGCCGAATCATCCGACGTGTTCAATTGCGGGTGGTCAAGGGGTCGCGACCCGATAAAAGCGTTGCGGCGCCGCGTCATTCGTCTCCGACCACCGGCCCGTGGAATTGGTAGGCGTCACCGCCGCGCGCGGGAGGAAGGTATTGGTCAGGTCCGTCCCACTCAAGACTTGATACGACCGCCCCGCCGAGGCCGGCCAGGTCAAGGTTGGGACCGTCCCCAGCAGGGACACGCTAAAAGGCGGCTCCGTGCCGACAATGCGCAGCCATTTTGTTTCCGTGCGGTACTGTTGGCCATCGTTGCGCGTGACGAGGGCGCAGAACGGATGCAAGCCGAGGCCGAGATAGCTGGCGGCGATGGCGAACGTGGTCGAGTTGACATTATTTGCAGTCGCGAACCGCCCGCCCGTGGTGAAGAACTCGATCTGCGTAATGTTGTTGGTGCTGGCCACGACGGCGAACTGCAGCGTGGCCTCGAGCCCGGTGTTCGTACCTCCGAGGAGGGTGCTGAGCGTGGCGGACCAGGCATGATTCTGGAGGCGCACGTTTTGAGCGATGCGCTTCTGCGTGCGCACGTGGCTGCCCTCGTAAGCGACGGCGGCCAGTTCGTGGTAGCCGTCGGCGATGGTGGTGGTATTGAAGGGGAAAGTAAGATTCAGGTTGGTCAGCCCGGTGGTGAGGTAAAGGTGGTTGCGCGGGCGGAGGTCGGTTAGATTTTCGTCCAGTTGCTTGGTGGTCCCCGGCGTGAAAGCCAAACCCGACGAACTGGTGAAACGCACGCTGATCTGGGCTTCCAACCAGCCCGGGCTTCGCGCCAGCACGTCGAACTCGCCGGAGTGATCATTGTAGCCATAAATATACTGAGCGAACGGCGGATCTTCGTGCAGGTTGATGTTGTCCACCAGAATCCCATCCGCGGCCACCAGGGCCGCGTTGGTGTTGAGCCGATCGAACAACTCGTGGGCCAAAAGTCGGAGCGTATTGGTGCTGCTGGCATTCGTGACCGCCGTGGTGACCACGCTGCCGTTGGTCTTAAACACCATGGCTTGCATCCAACTGCCGGGAGGAAGATTGCTGCCCAGCGCGTTGGTGACCACATACGAGCGCAGCCCCTGCGCCACGCGATCCAGAAAATCCGGGCGGGCGGCTTTGGCGCGGGTGGTCAGGACCCCGGCCGCACCTGGATAATTACTCGTGACCAAGGTGGTGGCCGCGCCGGCGCGGGCGCGGTCGAGCGATTGCAATTCGATCCGGTCGCCATACGCGTACGCGACCACTTTGGTGGCATTGGTAAAAGCGGTGGCGCTCAGCCGCAACGTCAAATTGCTCGCCACCGATTGCAGGCTGGCATTGGCCGGCACGGGGTAGTTGGTCTGCACGCCGTTCAGGGTGACATAGAGGATATTGTTCGGTTGCGGCGGCAAATTGGTGAGCGTTTGCGCCCACAACCCATCGATAAACAAGTCCACCTGTTGCAACGGTCCGCCTGCGGCCCCCGCCTGGAATTGCACGGTGAGATTCGTGGTCCCCGCCAGTCCGGCGCCAACCGGAAGATTCAGCCACGCGCCAGAGGCCGGCGCGGCGAAGGGCGCCGCCAAGGGTTCGCCCAGCAGCAGCCCTTGGTACGGGTTCGTAAGGCTTTGGTAATAACTTTCCACTGCACTGAAGCCACGCGCCTGATAAAAGAAGAGTTGGGGGGAAGGAAATTTTTGCAAGTAAGCGCACGGTTCGACCACCGTGCCATGGCTGGCCGTGGCCCCGGCATTGAGGCAATCCAAGGCGTCGGTATGGCCACTCTCCTGAAAAATCAATCCGCCATAGGAGGTCAGGTTGTCCACCAACGCACCGGGAAGAAAATTGCTCGCACTCAGGGAGAAAACCTGTTCGCCACATTGATATCCCTGGATCACGCCCAAACTGGTTGGATCCGAGACGTTGGTTCGGACCACCCGCGCAGCCCCCAGAATGCGGGTGTTGAGCACGACATCATCGAACAGGTAATGCCGGATATTACGCAAGCGGTCCGTCCCTTTCGCCAGGTAAACCTTCTGCGTCGGCGCGCTGGCGTCGCTGGCCACCCCACGATCCACGACCTGCTTGGCCAGCGCGAGATTGCTCGAAGTCAACATCATCACCAGCCACGAATTGCTGCTTGCGCTGAGGGGCGGGGTGGAGCGAAAAATGTCTTCACTGCCCGCGTAGAGATTGGTGCTGGCCGGCGCCAGATTGCACGACGGATAACCCGCCGGACAGCTACTGGAGCAACCGTCCGGCTTGAAGCCATAAAACAACGCCGCCGTGGTGCTATTCACGCCGCTGGTCGCCGAGTCGCCGGTCGTCAGCGTGACGCGATACGGGAGATCCATACTGAGCAAGACGACGTCAATCTGGTTCGTGAGCTGGCGCTCGGCCAACATGGTGGTGAACGGCGTGCGCAAATACGATTCGAAGTCGGCGGTCGTCCACGCGGTGTTGCCCCCGGCCCAGTTGACCCGAAGCAGATTCTGCGGGGGCACGCCGCGCTGCTCGCAGTAGTAATTGCCCAGTTCGACGGAGTCGGGGCTGATCTGATTGACCACCACGGCGACGTTCAGGCCGCTGCCGCCCGCGAACACGCGGGTCGCCAGCACAACGCTGCCGAAAACCGCGCCGGCAAGGCGATTCCAAATGCGCACGCGGACATCATCTCTCATAGTCAGCCATCGGTAAAGGGGTGACTCGCGATGCTGCTGAGTGGCCAGGGGGACTACACGCCGCATAAATCCGAGCCGGCCCTCCCGCTCCGGGCTCGACGGCTTTGGGCTCCGTTTCGCCATAAGCGCGAGCGTGGCGACGGCAAAAAACGTGGGCTAGCTTGGTGCATGGATTCAAGACCGGTTCAGCGCACTCAGCACGGCGCGGACCGAGGCGAGTTCGATGTTCGTGTCCACGCCCGCGCCCCAGCGGGATTTCCCGCCGGCGGGTTTGATCTGGATGTAAGCGATGGCGCTGGCCTCCTCCCCGGCGCTCAGGGCGTGTTCGCTGTAATTGGCAATCTCGAAGCGCGGCACGCCGGCGGTGCTGAAACCGTGCACCAGCGCCGCAAGCGGCCCATTCCCTTCGCCCGAAAACGCCACCGGCTGGCCGTCGCGCAGCAGCTTGACCCGGCACTTCACGACGCCATCCTTACTCTCCGTCTCGAAGCCTTGCAAAGCCCACGGCTGCGGGCGCTCAATATATTCGCGCCAGAACATCGTCTTCAATTCGGCGCCGCTAACTTCGCGTCCGAGCCTGTCCACGATCTCATTCGCAATCGGTCCGAACTCCCGCTGCAGTTCCTTGGGCAGCAAGATGCCGAACTCCGTCTCCAGCAAATACGCCACGCCGCCCTTGCCGGACTGGGAGTTGACGCGGATGACCTCCCGGTATTCGCGGCCGATGTCCGTGGGGTCGATCGTGAGATACGGCACGTCCCAATGCGCCGGCCCGCCGCGTTCCCGTTCCGCCAATCCCTTGTTGATGGCATCCTGATGCGAACCGCTGAACGCGGTGAATACCAATTCGCCCCCGTACGGCTGACGCTCCGGCACCGTCATGCCGGTGCAGCGTTCGTAGACGTCGCGGATGGCATTGAGGTCGCCAAAGTCGAGCTTCGGATCAATGCCGTGCATGTAGAGATTCATCGCCACGATGACGAGGTCGAGATTGCCGGTGCGCTCACCGTTCCCGAAGAGCGTGCCTTCGACACGGTCCGCCCCGGCGAGCAGGCCCAACTCCGTGGCCGCCACTCCGGTGCTGCGATCGTTGTGCGTGTGCAAGCTGATGACGAGCGCGTCCCGACGTTTAAGGTGCCGGCACATCCACTCAATCTGATCCGCATACACGTTGGGCATGGCCACTTCGACGGTGTCCGGCAGATTCAAAATCATGGGCCGCTCCGGCGTCGGCTGCCAGACGTCCATCACCGCCTCGGAAATTTCCTTGGCAAACTCAACTTCCGTCATGCTGAAGCTTTCCGGGGAATACTGGAGCCGGACCTCCGCGCCCCGGAGCCGCGGCAAACGCGCTTGGATCAACTTCGCACCGTTGACCGCCATCGCCTTGATTTCGTCCTTCGACTTGCCAAAGACCACGCGGCGTTGCGCCGGGGAGGTGGAGTTGTACAAATGAATGATTACTTTCTTGGCGCCCACGAGCGATTCGAAGGTACGCTCGATCAAATCCTCGCGCGCCTGCACGAGCACCTGCATCCAGACGTCGGCGGGCACGCGCTGTTCGTCAATCAGCCGGCGGTTGAACGTGAACTCGGTGTTCGACGCGGATGGGAAGCCGACTTCGATTTCCTTGAACCCGCACTTCACGAGCGTGGTGAACAGTTCGAGCTTTTGCGAAACGTTCATCGGCACGGCGAGCGCCTGGTTGCCATCCCGGAGATCCACGCTGCACCAGCGCGGCGCGCGCGTCAGCACCCGGTTGGGCCATTGCCGGTCGGGCAACACCACCGGCGGGAACGGTCGATATTTTTGGGACGGATCTTTCAACATAATCGGGCCTTTGGCTGCGTTTGCTCTTAATCTTGCTCTTAATCGTAATCTTCTTCTAAATCCAAAACCTCAGCTCCAGCGTTCCAGCTCGCGAGCGTGGCAAAAATTCTGATCGAACCAAACAAAAACCCCACCGCCGGGCTGGCAGTGGGGTTCTCGAAATTCTCGTCGTGCAATTAGAACCCAGCTACCGCGCGGCCCGGAAGCAGCTCATTTAGCAGCAGGTTCAGATTCAAATTGCGACTCACAGGCGCACCTTAACTCGCCGGCAACGGGCGGGTCAATTTATTTGTTGCCCCCAGGAAACGGCCGGGCGCCGGTGGCCCCAGCCGCGCTCATCATTTGCTGTTGGTGGGCCGACCACCAAGCCAAACCGCTTCCGAGCCATTCCCCTTCCCGCCGGGGCGGGCGCCGTGTCCAGACCCGCTCCAACCGGCCCCGGCCGCGACGTTTTGTTTTGCGTCTGGAGATGAATTGCCGTTGAGTAGCTTGGTGATTGGTAGTTTGCTCAAGCCCGAACTCGCCGAGTTGATTCGCCAGCGCAGTTTCAATCAGCTCCGCGAGATCCTCTGCGAGTTTCCGGCCCCGGATATTGCGGAGATCTTCACCGACCTCCGCCCCGACGACGAGGCCGTGTTGTTGCGCATCCTGCCCCGGAATCTCGCCGCCGAGGTCTTTGAACATCTCAGCGTCGAAGATCAGGAGCAAATGTTGCAGGCGCTTGGCTCGGAGCAAGTCGCCCAGATCCTCAATGACATTGCGCCGGACGATCGCACGGCCCTGTTGGAGGAACTCCCCTCCGCCGCGACGCAGAAGTTGCTGAACCTGCTGTCGCCCGCGGAACGCAAAATCGCCACGGACCTGCTAGGTTATCCCAAAAGTTCGATCGGCCGGCGCATGACCCCGGAGTACGTCGCCATCAAACAAAACTGGAACGCGGGGGAAGTTCTCGCCCAGCTTCGCCGCGAGCCGGACAAACGGAATTCCATGAATCAGCTCTACGTGGTGGACGACCAGGGCCGGTTGGTGGATTACGTGCGCCTGCGCAACCTGGTGGTCGCCGATCCCCAAACCCCCGTGACCGAGCTGCTCGAAAACCAAAATCTCGCGTTGCGCGCGACGGATGATCAGGAGACGGCGATTGCCGCGTTCAAAAAATACGACGTCACGATGCTGCCGGTGGCCGACTCCAAGGCCGTGCTGGTCGGGGTGATCACCGTGGACGATGTGCTCGATCTCGCGGAAAAGGAGGCCACCGAGGACATTCAAAAACTCGGCGGTATGGAGGCGTTGGACGCGCCGTACCTGAAGATCGGGTTGTTCTCGATGATCCAAAAACGCGCCGGCTGGCTGGCCGTCCTGTTTGTCGGGGAAATGTTCACCGCCACCGCCATGGGTTATTTCGAGGACGAAATCGCCAAAGCCGTGGTGCTGGCCCTGTTCGTGCCGCTCATTATTTCCAGCGGGGGCAATTCCGGTTCGCAAGCCACCTCGCTCATTATCCGGGCGCTGGCGGTCCGCGACATCTCCCTCGGCGACTGGTGGCGCGTGATGAAGCGGGAACTCGTCGCCGGCTGCGCGTTGGGTTGCGTCCTGGCGTCCATCGCCTTGATGCGAATTTTACTCTGGCCGCACAAGGAACAGGTGTATGGCCCCCATTACGGCCTCGTCGCCGTGACCGTCGCATGCAGCTTGGTGGGCGTGGTCTTGTTCGGCAGTGTGGCCGGCTCCATGTTGCCGTTCATCCTGCGCCGCTTGGGATTCGATCCGGCAGCCGCGTCCGCCCCGTTCGTCGCCACCCTGGTGGATGTGACCGGGTTGGTAATTTATTTTTCCATCGCGTATCAGATTCTGCACGGGACGCTGCTGTGAAGCCAAATCCCCTGATCCACCGGCTTGGCTGCGCGCTCGGAATGCTTTGCCTGGCCGGCTGGAATTCCGCGCGGGCGGAAGCCCGGCTGGAGGTGATCGAGTTCGCCAGCCGGGTCCTCCAAAATAATCCGCTCCACGATCCCGTGACTCGCCGCGTCGCCATTTTTGTCCCCGACCAAATCACAAATCACGCCGCGTTGCCGGTGGTGTACTATCTCCCCGGCTACGGCAGTGCTTCGGACCAATTCATCAAAGACGCGACCGCGTGGACTCGCTTCACCCAAAAACTGGCGGAGCAAGTGACACCCGTTCTGTTCGTGGTCGTGGACGGGCGCAATCGCTGGGGCGGCAGTCAATATCTCAACTCCCCCGCCCAAGGAAATTACGCCGACTACATCTGCGACGAAATTGTCTCGTTGGTCGAAGCGCGTTATCACATAACCACGACCCATCCGCAGCGCATCGTTGCCGGTCACTCGAGCGGCGGATTTGGCGCCCTGCGTTTGGGGATGCTGCGGCCGAAACTTTTCGCGGGCGTCGTTGCGCTCAGTCCCGATTCCGATTTCCCGTTGTCGCATCTAACGCTGGTCCAGGTGCCGGGCGTTTCCAAGGTTCCGCTGGCGGCGATCACGGCCTGCATGGCCGCAGAAATGACGAGCCCTTTGCCCACCGACGGCGATTTGACCTACGCGCTGGGCCTGTCGGCGGCCTACGCCGCCACCGGCCACCGGCATCCGGGAGAATTCGAGTGGCTCTACGATGCCAAGGGCCAGTTCCGCGAAAAAGTTTGGCAGCGGTGGCTCGACAACGACCCGCTCACGATAGTGCAGCGCGACCACAGCGCCTTCGACCCGCAGCAGGCCATCTATCTCGAAGGCGCCGCGCAGGATAGTTTCCAGGCCAACATCGGCGCCCGGAAGCTTTACGACGTGCTGCGCGAACGCCCGGCACGGTGCGCGTTCTACGAACCACCCGGGGGCCACGGCGATCATCTGCCGGAGCGATTGGCGCGCGGGTTGGCGTGGGTTTTCCACCGCCCCTTGCTGGAAATCAAGTGAACCGGGTGCGACTGGAAGTGGCGGGCAGTGTGGTAGAACGGCTCGCGCTGCGAGCCGT
>JANXWY010000079.1 GCA_025350905.1 Verrucomicrobiota bacterium | reverse complement strand
ACATTAAGCCGATAGAATAAATCCTCGCGGAACTGCCGCGCGGCCACCGCCTGCTCCAGCGGCTTGTTGGTCGCGGCGACCACCCGGACATCCACCTTGATGAGTTGATTCCCGCCCACCCGTTCGAAGGTTCCGCTTTGCAGCACCCGCAGGATTTTGGTCTGCGTCGGCGGCGTCATGTCGCCAATTTCGTCGAGGAAGAGGGTGCCCTTGTGACATTGCTCAAACTTGCCGATCCGTTGCACGGTGGCGCCGGTGAAGGCCCCGCGTTCGTGCCCGAAGAGTTCGCTTTCGAGCAATTGCTCCGGGATCGCGGCGCAGTTCACCGCCAGAAAGGGTTGGGCGGCCCGGTGGCTGTGGTGATAGATCGCGCGGGCGACCAGCTCCTTGCCGGTGCCGCTCTCGCCGGTGACCAGCGTTGTCGCGTCCGAGGCCGCCACTTGGCCGAGCAGCTTGAAGACCTGCTGCATCGCCTCGCTGCGCCCGACGATCCCGAGTTCGTAATCCTCCGATTCGAGCAGGGGCTGATAGGACACGACGAGTTTCATGTCGCGCGCCGCTTTCAGCGCATTGGCAACAATCTCCTTGAGCTTTGGTACATCGAAGGGCTTCAGCAAATAATCATACGCGCCGAGCTTCATCGCTTCGATGGCGGTGGCTGTGGTGCCATAAGCGGTCATCAGAATCACCAGCAGCCTGGTATCCAGTTGCCGGATGCGGCGGAGCGTTTCGAGGCCGTTGATGCCCCCCATGCGGATATCCATGAGGACGAGGTCGGGCAGGAGTTTGGGGATCAGGCTCAACCCTTCTTCGCCGCTCAACGCCGTGGTCAGCTCAATCTCCGGCGAGTTGAAAATACGGCGGAACGAGTATTGCACGTCCGCCTCGTCATCGATCAACAGCAGTTTGCTCATGGGGTTTTCCGGTCCGTCACGCCGCAATCTATCAAAATGGAGCTAGGGCGACAGGGAATTTTGTTGGGCGAACAGATACGATCACGCGTCCGAGCCCAAGCCGAGCGTTCTCCCATCGATCGGCAGGTAGTCCTTGAGCAAGTTACCCCGAACGAGTTCGCCAGTATTATTAATGCCGCCGTGATCGGGTCTACGATCCGCAGCCGAGCGCCACGATGACCAACGGCGGCTGAAAGCGGCGCTGCTTTGCCTTGCGATTCTGGGAAAGATGAGGATTCTGGAATGACGGGTGTCATCCGAAAAACCATTCTTTCGCTGGAGGTTGAAGGCGCGTGAGACGCGTTTGTTGGCTTATTTGCTCGTCGTATTGGCGGTGGCGGCGTGGAAATTCATCCCCCGCCCCTGGCATCCGACGCTCACGCTGGCTGCGCCTCATCACACGATTTATTCGACGGCATCCCCGGAACAAACCCAAGCCACGGCTCACGCGCTGGAATTACTTTACGTTGCGTACTCCAACCGGCTGGGGAGCGTGAACGGATTTCGGCGAACCCATCTCCAGCTGCAGATCAAACTCTTCAAAGATCGGGCTGAATTGCGTCGGGTGAACCCGGGCCTGGGCTGGGCTGAAGCCTTTTACCGCGAGCCGTTCTGTCGCGCGTATTTTGCCGCCGACGAAAACAATCCGTACCACTGGATGCTGCATGAAGCGGTGCACCAGTTGAATCATGAGGTGGCGCATTTGCAACTGGCGCAGTGGTTGGAAGAAGGTCTGGCTCAGTATTATTCGGCGAGCCGTTTAACGGCCAGTGAACTCAAGGTGGGTCGGGTTGATCTCAACACGTATCCGGTCTGGTGGATTGATGAAATTGCCACCAGCGCCGAACTGGAGGAAAACCTCCGCAATGGTAGCGTCATTCCGTTGCGAGCGATCCTCGCGGGCCGGGGTGGCCCGGGCATGAAGCAAAACTTCAATCTGTACTATCTCCATTGGTGGTCGCTCACTCATTTCATTTTTGAAAGCGAAAAATACCGCAGCCGCGCGCTCGTCCTGGTGGAGAAAGGCGGAGGATTGTCCGCTTTTGAAGCCGTCATCGGCCCGGTGGAGCCGGTTCAGGTGGAATGGCACGGCTACGTGCGCCGGTTGAAATCCTCCCTCGGACGAAATGACCTGGGATTTTCGAAGGGCAATGGAGACCCTGCGCCGGCACGTTCCGCAGATGCATCGGCGAACACGGCAACGCCGCCTGCGCAACCCCAAGGGCGGTGAGGCTAACTGGCGGATCCCTCGCTCAAGCCACGTTTGCCAATGGCGGTGCGGAAATCTCCAGCATGCGTTCTATCGGCAACCGCGCGCGCTTGAGAATGGCTTCGGGCAATTCAATCCGGGGGGCCAGGTGTTGCAGGCAATCCCGCACTTTCTCCAGCGTGTTCAACTTCATGTATTTGCACTCGCTGCACCGGCAGTTGTCACTGGGCAACTGCAGCACGTCGAAGGTCGGCGCGCAAAGGAACTCCTTGCCCGGGCACTCCTTTTTCATCCGATGGATGATGCCCGATTCGGTCACGATCACGAATTGCTTCGCCGGGCTGGTCTGGCAATAGGTGATCATTTTTTCCGTCGAGCAAACCGCGTCGGCCAGATCGCGAACCTCCCGCAAGGCTTCGGGGTGCACGACCACTTTCGCCTGGGGAAACTTTACGCGCATCTGGAGCATGGCGTCGCGGCGAAACTCGACATGGGCATAACAGTTTCCTTTCCAGAGGGTCATTGGACGTCCGGTTTGCTCCATCACCCATTGGCCGAGGTTTTCGTCGGGGACGAAGAGCAGATCCTTGTCGCGCGGGGCGGCGTTAACAATTTTTTCCGCGTTGCCGCTGGTGACGATTACGTCGCAAAGCGCCTTCACCGCCGCGCTGCAATTTATGTAGGCGATGGTCCAGAAATTTGGATTCGTGGCTTGCAACGCGGCGAGCTGGTCGGCCGGGCAGCTTTCCTCCAGGGAACAACCGGCGTTTTTGTCCGGCAGCACGACAATTTTGTTCGGATTCAAAATCTTGGCCGTCTCCGCCATGAAATGCACGCCACAGAAGACGATGACGTCAGCGTTGGTTTTGGCCGCCTGCTGCGCGAGCCCGAGGGAATCGCCGACGTAATCCGCCACGTCCTGGATTTCGCCGACCTGATAATTGTGCGCGAGGATGACGGCGTTCAACTGCTGTTTGAGCGCCTGGATTTCCTTCGCGAGCGGATCGAAACGCTCCTTGGTCATCAGTGGGCGCACGGGGAAACGCGCCGAGCTGGTAAATTGAGGGGCTAGAACTTCAGTCATTAGCGCAGGCTAACGCCAGGTTCCCGAGGCGTCAATGCGACGAGCATGGGTGAGCGGAGTTGCCATCGCTCGCACGGACTGTGGCCCGAACAGCGGATCGGCGAAATTCGGTCGGCCGGGCTAAGTTTTCCGGGCGACGATGCTGCAAACTCCGTCCTGGGACACGCGGGGAACTGGAAAGTGGACCGGCAGCGCCTCTCGGTCGACCGCGGGGGGGCTCGTGCGCGCCCGAGTTTTCCTCACCACCCGACTTCGCGTCCCTGGTTCTGTTCCTTAAGATATTTCAGGAGCGGGGCGAAATATTCCAGCATCGGGCGGCCGCTGAACTCCTCGCCCGTCGCTTCGCGGATCACGGTGCGCCAGTCCTTCGTCGCGCCTTGTTCCATGATCCGGTAGAGAAAGGCGCCGACCTCCTTGTGCCCGGCTGCGTCGCAATTCCGCGGATCCTGGTGCAAAATCTTTTTCGCGATGTGCAGATGGAGCTGATACTTGATCGCGAAGGCGATGGAGTATTTGTAGTATTCCGCCGGGTCGTCGTTGATGTGGGTCTTGGTCGCCGCGTCGCAAAATTCCTCGCCGCGCGATTCGGGCGGTGCGATGCCCTGATATTTCGCCACGTATTCCCACCAGCGCTGGTTCAACTGATCGGCGGGCAGGTTGCCTTCGTAAAAATCCCGTTCCCACGAGGCCATCACGCCGGCGGACCAGGGAATGAACACAACTTTTTCGAGTGCATCGTTCAAGAGCCATTGAATCTCGTCATACTTCTGGTCCGGGCTGATCAGCCCGAGCTGGCGCAGGTACGGCAATTGGGCGGGCGCCGTAGCAAGCGCTTCGGCCATCGCTTCGTGCATGGCGGGGCTGGCCCCTTCGCGTAACACAAAGGGAACTTCGGGTCGGGAGTAACTCAGGAAATAAAAAACGTGACCCAGTTCGTGATGCGGCGTATTGAACCAGTACGCGTCCGGCTTCACGTTCATCAGCGAGCGAACGTCGTTTTGCAGATCAATGTGCCAGGCGGAGGCATGGGTGTTCTTCTTGCGCCTGGCATTCGCGGGCAGTTCATAGAGATCGGATTTGGCCCAAAAGTTCGTCGGCAATTTGGGCAGGCCGATGGATTCGCCGTAGTTCACCGCGCGTTGCACGATCCACTCGGGTGACTTGTTCTTGAAGAGCGGATCGAGATCCACGCTGTCCACGAGTCCGGGCCACTCCTGGCCCCAGCGATTGCCGATCCAGTGCGCCGGGATCAATTTCGGCACCTGCTGGCCGAAGTGCGCGGCCAGTTTGTATTTCGCCCAGCAATGCAACTGCTCGTAAAGCGGCCGGGTGTCCTGCACGAGTCCGTCCGTCAATTGCTTCATCTCCGCCACGCTCATATCGGAAAAGCCCGCGCGCAGGCCAAAGTAGGAACTGAATCCCATTTCCTTGGCAACACGATTGCGGAGGTCGCGCAAGTTGAGCAGGCCGGGCTTTAACACCACGCCGGATTCCTTCGCGGCCTTCCACACTGCGAGGCGCTCGGGGAGATTGGTCGAGGAATTCAGAATCGCATCAATCTTGTTCGCGGTGAGCGGCTCAACTTTTGTTCCGCCGGGCGGGAGCCATTTAAATTCAAATCCGTCCAGGGTCGCGCTCTGCCGGCCTTCGGCGGTGACGCGGGCGTTCACGACGTCGGGGATCGTGCCGGGCGCACCGGCCGCGAGCAGCAGGACACGTTGGAGTTGGCGGATCGTCAGGCGATCCAGCTGGTTCGTGTGCTGCAGCAGCGCGCGCGCCCGTTCGATGATCCAAGGATTACCCAGGTAGGCGGCTTGCGCCTTCTCGGCGCCGATGCGCTGGCCAGTATGCTCTTCCGTGACGTCAGTCAACGCTGACCACGCGGCCTCATTGGCCACGGTGTAAAGCGTTTGGTAGGTGCGGTTATAGGTTTCGAGAAAGGCCTTTGCGTCCACGGCATCCGCGTCGGGTTGGGCCGGCGTCGTGCCGGTGGCGAAGAACAAGGGCACCAGAGCGCAGGCGCGACTAAGTTGCAGGGAGGTTTTCATATCAATTTGGACAGGTTCAAGTCTTGGTTGGGCGGCTGGCCAGGAGCCATTCCCGACCGACCGCATACAGTAACACGGACAGCGCCACGAACGGAATCAGCGCCAGCACGTCCGAGTTCGGACCGGCGAAAAATGCATTCCCCGTCTCCGCCCATTTGGCGATGCGCGTGTCCACGCTCGGCAGCGCCCCGGCGAGAAATGCAATGATAATGCCGGCAATCGCGCCGCCGGCGATGTAGCCACTGGCCAGCAATACGCCCGGGCTCTTGTCTCCTTCGGCTGTAAGCTCGGCTTCGGTGAGTTGATGTTCGCGCAATTGGTGGCGAATGCGGCGATCCACCAGCCAACGCACCAGTCCGCCGACGAAGAGGGGCGTCGAACTTGAGATGGGAATATAAACTCCCACCGCAAACGCCAGCGACGAAATGCCGCACAATTCGAGCGTCACCGAAATCATCACGCCGAACAGCACGAGCGCCCAGGGCAATTTGCGGTCGAGGATGCCTTTGATGATGTAACTCATGAGCACCGCCTTCGGGGCCTCGAACTTCTTTACCTCTGTGCCGTCGCCGCGTTTCGTGTAGGTGCCGTTGATGCCAGGATCTACCAACCACACCGCCGCGCCCGCATCGTCCACCAGATATTTTCCCGCCGGCCCGCCCACGTCATCGGTCTTGTGCCAGACCCTGAAACGTGCCGGGTTGTCCTTGAACTCGGAGCGGGGCAGGGATTCCGTTCCCTCCAGTTTCAAGCCCGCGGGCAGGTGCAAACCCGGCGCGGCTTGGGCGGCGGGGACGTAAACCGTTTTCACGTTGTTCAATCCGAGCAGAATCGGCCCAAGCACCAAGGCACTCACCGTGGCCCCGATGAGGATGGCAATCTGTTGCAACCTCGGCGTCGCGCCGAGCAGAAAGCCGGTCTTCAAGTCCTGCGATGTCGTGCCGCCATTTGATGCCGCAATGCACACAATGCCGCCCACCGACAGCGCGGTGACGTAATAAGTTCCGCCGGTCCAGCCGACGAGGAGAAACGTGAGGCACGTGAGGAGCAGGGTCGCGACCGTCATCCCGGATATGGGGTTGGACGACGAACCGATTTCACCCGTGAGTCGCGAGGAAACCGTGACGAAGATAAAACCAAAGACCACAATGAGAATCGCGCCCAACAAGTTCATGTGCAACGTCCGCGCCGAGAGGATGGCGATGATCAGCACCACCACGCCGGCCGCAACGAGTTTCATCGAGAGATCGCGCTCCGTCCGCAAGATCGAAGCGTGCGCCGAGGCGGCTTTGCCGAAGTCCGACCAACCGGAGCGGATGCCATGCAGAATCGTAGGCAAGGAACGCACGAGGCTGATGATGCCGCCCGCGGCCACCGCACCCGCGCCGAGGTAGAGAATGTACTTGCCACGAATTTCCCCTGGGTCCATTTCTGAGATCAACTTCGTGGCGGGCGCGAACGCGGTCGTCAAACCCTCACCAAAGAACTTGATAAGGGGAATCAGCACCAGGTACGCCATTACGCCGCCGGCCATCATGATCGAAGAAATTCTGGGCCCGATAATGTAGCCAACCCCGAGGAGTTCAGGCGAGATCTCGCAGGCGATACTGCCGCCGTTCAGTGGCGCGCCCAGGATTTTTTCCGGCGTGTCTTTCCATAACCGGAACGCCGACATCGCGGTCTTGTAAATCAAGCCGAGGCCGAATCCCGCTAAGATCGCCGTGCCGCTGGGGGCGCGAGCGCCGGTCGCCGACCCGGCGCGTCGGGCGGATGGCCCAGATGCAGGCTGGTTCGGAGACCGGCGCTCCGCTCCGGCCGCCAACGCCCGCGATTCCGCATCCGCCCCCGCCTTCAGCACTTCCGCACACGCTGTGCCTTCGGGATATTTCAACTTGCCGTGCTCAGCCACAATCAGGGCGCGGCGCAACGGAATCATCATCAGAATGCCCAGCAACCCGCCGAGCAAACCCACGAGCGTCACGCGCGCAATTTCCAAATCGAATCCGAGAATCAAAATCGCGGGCATGGTGACGCCAATCCCGAACGCGATGGATTCCCCCGCCGAGCCGGCGGTTTGCACGATATTGTTTTCGAGAATGGTCGCGTCCCGTCCGCCGCACTTGGAATAAAGCCGGAACAGCGCGAGCGAAATCACCGCGACCGGAATGGACGCGCTAACGGTCAGTCCCACCTTGAGCACGAGGTAAAGCGACGACGCCCCAACACCACCCCGAGGATTGTTCCAAGGATTACTGCGCGCGCCGTGAATTCGCGCGGGCTGGCAGCCGCGGGAAGGTAGGGCTGGAAAGCTTCGGAATTGCCAGGCGTGGGCGGGGTCTCGCGGGCCATATCGGGCGTCACGCTAGCCGAAAGGTTCGAGGGCTTGCGAGTCTTTTTCTTGCCGGTGCGGGTGGGCGTCCATACTCTCCGCGCCCTGTTACATGAGTGAAATTCTGGTCATTGGTCATCGGAATCCGGACACGGACGCCATTTGTTCCGCGATCGGTTATGCCGAGTTCAAGCGGCGCACAGGTATGCCGGAAGCCGTGGCGGCGCGTTGCGGGGATACCAACGATCGTATCGATTTTGTGTTGCAGACCTTCGGGGTGCCGGCGCCGAAGTTTGTGGCGGATGTGGCCCCCAAAGTCCGCGACGTGATGCAATCCCGCATCTGGAGCGTGTCGCCGGGCGCGACGGCGGCGGATGCGTTGGGTCTGATGGACGAGCGCAATCTCCGCATCCTGCCGGTCCTGGATGAAAGTCAGCGCTGCTGCGGCCTGCTCTCCTTGTTCAAACTCAGCAAGTTTCTCTTTCCCACGGCGAACCGGCTCGTGGATTCGCGGCGCGTGTTGTCGTCCCTGACGAATCTGGCGCGGACGTTGCACGGGTCGTTGCTCGTGGCCCATGAACCGGACGCCGAGGAGGATTTGACGTTGATGATTGGGGCCATGAGCCTGGAGTCCTTCGCCGAGCGCCTGGACACTTTTGCGCGGGAAAAACTCGTCGTGGTGGTCGGGGACCGCTGGGACATTCAAAATCTTGCCATCCGGGAAGGGGTGCGAGTGGTGATTGTTACAGGGGGGCTGAAGGTGGAATCGAAAACCATCGAAGCGGCAGAGCGCAAGCAGGTGAGTCTGATCACTTCGCCGCATGACACCGCCACGACGGCCTCCTTGTGTCGCGCGGCGGTGGCTGTGCGGCACGTTCTCAACGAGGAGTTTCTCGGTTTTCGGGAACACGCCGCGCTCGCCGCCGTCCGCGATCAGGCGACGAGTTCGGGTTATCAGATTTTTCCGGTGCTCGACGCGCAGGGACAAACGGTGGGGATTCTCTCCAAGACGGATTTTCTCAAGACCGTGACGCGCAAGTTGATTCTGGTGGATCACAATGAACTCTCGCAGGCCGTGCAAGGGGCGGACGAGGTGGAGATCATCGAGATCATTGACCATCACCGCATCGGCACGCTGACCACGCATCAGCCAATTCTGTTTCGCAACGAACCAGTCGGTTCGACCAGCACGATCGTCGCAGATTGTTTTTTCCGGCACGGCGTCGAACTGCCGCCGCCCATCGCGGGTTTACTGCTGGCGGGTCTGGTATCCGACACCTTGAACCTGACGTCCCCGACGACCACCCCCCACGATGCCGAGGTTTTGAAGGCGCTGGAAAAAATCGCGGGCGTGAACGCCGGCGAATTTACGGACAAGCTGTTCTCGTCGGGGTCGCTGCTGACGCTCAAGACCGCGCCCACGGCGATAACCACGGATTGCAAGGAATACACCGAAGGCGGCGTGAGGTTCAGTGTGGCGCAGATCGAGG
>JANXWY010000058.1 GCA_025350905.1 Verrucomicrobiota bacterium | reverse complement strand
CGCAAGCGTTCCGCCACGATGTTCCCCTCACGGCCCACCCGGGCATCGGCTACGACATCATCTCCAATCACCCGATGTTCAACGGCGCGGTCATTGGGCGCGCGGCCACAACGGATTTCGCGCTCTTCGGTCGCGCGGTCGAGGGACTCGACGGCGGCGTAGTGTTGTCCGTCGGCTCGGCCATCATGGCGCCGCAGGTGTTCGAGAAGAGCCTGAGCTGCGTGAACAACTTACGGCTGCAAGCCGGGCGCCAGATCGTCAGCGATCACACCATTTACGTCGTGGATATTCAAGACGGCGGGAATTGGGACTGGAGTCAGGGCGAACCGCCCAAGGACAATCCGGCGTACTATCTCCGGTTCTGCAAGAGTTTCGCCCGCATGGGCGGCACCATGAATTACCTGGAGTGCGACAATGTGGTGTTTCTGCAGAATCTGCTCCGGCAACTTCCTAAGCCGGTTTGAATCGCCCTCAAACTTGTTTGCCAATTCCCTGACTCATTCCAGGAGTCGAGGTAACGCGACTCCGATCTCGCGGTTTACCAGTCAGATTTCCGGAACAAATTAGAGCCTCCTTACGTGGGCTCCTACTTTTGAATTGTTTTCAGAACGAAAGATATTTCAACACCTGCACTTCACGTTTAAAGACGAGCTGTATGGTGTTGCGGTCAATTTTCACATCCAGCGGGCCGCGGGGTTGAATGTGTTCCCACAGGACCCGGCCATTCTTGGGATTGATCCGCTGGATGCGCAGGTACGGTTTCGTCTCCATGCCCAGCACGGCTTGGTCGGGATTGATCTCGTCGTCATCATCGCGGGGGCCGGTGAAGGCGACGCTGTAAAGATACGGGCCGGACAGATAGCTGAGGCTGCCGCTGAGATTTTGCTTCCATATTTCCTTGCCCGTTTTCGGATCCAGTTTGAGAACCACGGCATCGATCCGGTCGCTGACATCGATTTGCTTGGAATACTTGATATGCTCCGGACTGGCGGTGGTGGTGTTCACATAGAGCATCCCGGCCGCATCAAAGAAAATCCCGGAGATCCCGACCGAAGGCAGCCGCCAGCGGGCCTGGCCAGTAGCGATCTCAAACGCGCTCAACACGCCTTGATCAAAAACATAGAGCGTGTCGCCGTGTTCCACCACCGGGCCCAAACTGCGGGCCTCCGCCGTTTCCTCGTCGGCCGCGAACACATCATCCCCCTCTCGCAGAACCGGGTAATTGAGGGTGCTCTGCCATTTCTGCCGGTTGGATTTATCCAGGACCACCAGGGTCTTGCCCGCGACGAGGGCGTTGGCGCTGACCAGGGGATACAACTTCGGCGGGCCGACCACTTCCCCTTTCCAGTCCGGCTCGCTCTTGCCGTGCCCGATCCGCACCGTCACGGCATAACGACTGACATCCTCCACTACCAGATCGCCGCCCGCATTGCGCTGTTGCTCGTTCAGCAGCTCGTTGGCTACCTCCGAAGTGGCGGTGACGGAAAGATTCCCCTCGAGCGCGGATTTCTTCGGCGGGGCTTTCATGGCCGAGTGGCTGATGAACTTTTCTTCGACCAGACGATGGGCGAGTTGGAGAAAACCATCCTGCGTCGGGATCACGGTAAAGTGCTCTCCGTAATCTGGCCCGACGGCCACAGGTGGTCGGCTCGCGGGAGCTTCGTCCTGGGATCGAAGCTCGACCATCGTTCGCTCCTGATTGAGCGCGGTAGCGATGGTCGCGGGCGCGGCGACTTTCGCCGCGTACGGTGCCTCCGCCAATTGCGCGGCGAGCTTTTGCGGATCGAGTTTCCTGGTTGCGTCCGTCGGAATTTTTCGCGCCGCGGAAGATTTCGTTGCCAGCACAAGGTTGGTTTTTCCCTTAACTGCTTTGGCGTCGGAGGCGGCCAACCCGGCTACGGTGGGATTGCGCGCTTCACCGAGGATATTCGTCCGTGCTTGCCCGGATGTCAGGTTGAAGCTCGTGATGGTCATACGCCCTTCGCGGTCGTCTGTGCGCCACTCGATTTCGTCTCCGTGCGCACGACCGGGCGAGGAATCGCCCACCAGCACAACTTCCTGCTGGGAGACGCCGGAATCCCAATCGTAACGCGTCAACTGGCCGGCCGCGGCGACCCAGATATTTTGTCCGCGAACGTATAAATCCAACCCCCGCTCGGCCGAGCGGGTTAGGTCTTTGATTAATTCCTCGACCGACGGGAGCTTGAACACCGTGTCGCTCCGTTCCGCGGTCGCCTGCATTGCCTTCAGTTCCCGAACTGCCTGGTCCGCGATTTTGTTCTTATCCACGATTTGCCGCGACCAGACCGGCGTTTTTGATTTGAGGTCGTAGCGGGCCAGGCGGTCGCCGTGGAGGAAGATGAGTTGCCCCAGGCCAGACAACGCGGTCGCACCGGACATCGCCGGTTCGTTTTCAAAGCGAACCGCCAACACCGTATGCGGCTCCGAGGCGTACCAGGCGAACCAAATCCAAACCCCGGCCAGCGCGACTACCAACAGGGCCAGGATTTTTACCACCAAACCGATCTGACTCCACTGCTTGCGCTCGACCACGGATTTTCGGCCGGCATAGACCGGGATTTCGATGCCCTGCAACTCCGCCTGCTGTTGACACAGCGGCGAACAAACATAGCCGAACAGCTCCATACATTTCGGGCACATTGGTTTCTCACAGACGCGGCAGTTGCACGTCGTGCGCCGTTGCGGATGCCTGGAACAGAAGCGCGTGTCCTTCACGTCGGGCGGCTCGGCGGCGGACGCTGCCGGCCCACCTTGGCTGAGTCGGACGCGTGGCACGGAAGGTTCCGGTGCCGAGGGCGGTCGCGGCGCCGGCGGGATGGCCCCCACTTGCGCCGGGCTGAACTCCGGCCCGACTGACTCACTATATTGTTGTCGGATTAATGCGTTCACCCGCTCAGAAGAATCCAACCCGCAACCCGCGCAGACAAACTTCACCGGTTGCCGCACCATTTCGGGAGAAATCTCGAAGGCGTATTTGGCGCCACAATCACATTGAATTTTCATCGGCCCCTATGGCTTTGGATTCAACAGTACCACGTTCGTCGTGAGCGGCAACCCGAGCGCAGACACCGCCGGGGAACCGGACACGCTGCCGTCGGCGAACAAAAGATTGCCTCCGTATTGGTGATGGTTATTTCCCGGCGCCTGGCCGGTGGTGGAAAACACCGCCTGCCCCGCGACCTTGGCCAGGGTGTCCAGCTGCCGATCACTTAGGAGGACTTCCTGCGGCGTGGTTTGATCCCGCCCCATATAGTAGGCGTAACTGATCCGGCCCTTGGTCAACTGCTCACCCGGCGGCAACGGGGAATCTTTACTGCCGGGACAAATAAAGATCGCCGTGTCCGCCGCATAACGTGGCACCAAGCCGGCCAAGGCCGCCTCGGCGGTGCGCGCGTTGGGGACGAGGGGGTACTTGCCGTCATGGTCGTTGGCATAAATCTGCAGGGCGACGCCGATTTTTTGCAAGTTCACTGAACATTTCTTTTTTTGCAGCAACTGATTCTGGCGGGAGCCGAACCCGAAATACAGCGCGTACAGGACCAGCAGGATCGCCAGCACCAGCATCAGTTCGATGAGGGAAAAACCTCCGGCCAGCAAATGGATGGCCGTGCAGCGACCTCCGCGCCGGGTGGACTTCATGGCGTCGGTATAACGGACACCGACGGATCTGGCAACGCGATTTCCCAAGCCCACGCGATTTCCCAAGCCGCGGTTCCCCTAACCGGAGATGCGATTGAAAATTACGGGCAGTCTGGTTTCGTCTTAATCGTAATCATAATCTTTTTCTTAATTCTTTTTAGAACGCTCGCCGGCCGGAAGCTGCGGGGGATTAAGATTAGGATTGAGATTAAGAGCGGAAGTTTGCCCGAGGTTTGAATTCGCCCCTCCGTCAGAGGGCTCAACTAATCCGTCCGTCTTCGCGCCGTGAGAAATAGCCAGGCCCAGCCCACCAGCAAACTCAGCCCGCCCACCGGAGTGATCGCTCCCAGCCATTTCACATTCGTCACCGCGAGCAGATAAAGCGAACCGGAGAAAATCACGATGCCCGCGAAGAAACTCAGCCAGGGTCCGCTGGGCAACGGACGGCGCTGCGCCAAGACGAACAACATCACGGTGTGGATAAAATGATAGAACACGGCCTTCTCCCAGATGGCCAGGGTATGGTTTTGCGCCAGCAGGTCTTTCAAACCGTGCGCGCCGAACGCCCCCAACGCCACGGCCAGAAAGCCTAGAAGCGTCGAAAGTCGGAGGGCAAGGGTGTTGGTCATGTAACCAGCTCGAAGTCTGACGAGCGCTTGTCGAGTTTTCAAGCTCGAGTTATTTTCCGGGCCGTACCTGAGGAAAGGTGAACGAATTGATATGCCGAAACCGTCCACATCCTTGGCGTCCCGCGGCCGATCTCGGCTCGCAGGGCGCAGCCCCGAAAAGCCATCAAACAAGTAAATCGTGACCGCTTCCGCCCGGCATGCTTGAATCCCACCTGTGAAAATCATCACGGACCAAAGCTGCACCGGTTACCATCGCCCGGGTCACCCGGAACGGCCGGCGCGCATTTCACTCACTCGGGAAATGTTGAACGACCAAACCGAGCTGGCGGTAACTTGGGCCACGCCCACGCCGGCGAACGACGCAGAGATTCTCCGCGCCCACGCCCCGGAATACATCGCCCGCCTTCGGATTCCACACGATTTCGACGCCGACACCCCATTCTTTCCGGACATTGAGTCCCTGGCCCGCCATGCGACCGGGGCCGCCCTGCTGGCGCTGGAGGCGGCCCGCAAAGGCGAAACCGTTTTCAGCCTCATGCGCCCGCCGGGACATCACGCCACGCGGCACGAGGTCATGGGTTTTTGCTACCTGAACAACGTCGCCATCGCGGCGTTGCACGCCCGAGCCACCGGCACGAAACGCGTCGCCGTGTTCGACTTTGACGTTCACCATGGCAACGGGACGGAAGCGATTCTGTTGAACCAGCCGGGCACGGCGTTTTTTTCGATTCATCAACATCTCTGTTATCCCGGTACCGGGACGACGAATGTCGGTGACAATTGCTTCAACTATCCCGTCGCCCCGCGCACGCCGCGCCCGGAATATCGCCAGCGGCTGGCGCAGGCGCTGCAGGATTTGCAGCAATTCAAACCGGAGGTCGTCGCGGTTTCCGCCGGCTTTGATGCCTATGCGCGCGATCCGCTGGCGCAAGGCTCGCTCGAAGCGGAGGATTTTCACTGGCTGGGCGGAGAGTTGCGCAAGCTCGGCCTGCCGGTGTTTAGCCTGCTCGAAGGCGGCTATAGCGATGACCTACCTCAACTGATCTTCGCTTATTTGAAGGGGATCGCGGGTCAGTGAGCCGGCGGCCACAGGCTTTCCGGATCCAAATTCGCGACCAGCCGGAACGTGCCTCCCCGCGGTTCGGCCAAATTCGTTCGCCGTCCAAAGTTTTTTTTGGCGAATCTCGCCGAGCCGAGTTCAAACCAACCTCCGCCCAGCGTAAAATATTTCGGCGGCGCCCCGACGGCCAGCCCCGGCGCCGCCAACCGGAGGAAACCGGCACCCGGAAGGTCACGGTCAGATATGCTCGCCAATCGTCGGCGGGGGCTGATAGGCCGCCTCCACCTCGGGGGTCAGCCGCGCATCTTCGCTCGCGAGCACTCGATAGTTTTTGATCTGAAAGGAGACTTCGCGGCCATCCACCAACCCCAGCTGCGCGTATTCCTCCTTGGTCATGCGGCTGCGAAGGATCAGGCCCGAGGGCAGTTCAAGTTCCAGCCGCAGCATGATGCCCAGGAAAAACGTATGCCGCAAAACCGCGCGATACGGCAGCAACGCCAGGTCATTCGAAATTTGCACGGCATAGGGCCGGAAGCCGAGTCGCAGCCGCGTGCCATCCGCGTGCCCGGCGGCGGCGAATTCCAGTTCGTTCAGCCGCGCCACCCCGCCGCGCACCTCCGTTTCCAGAATATTCATCACGCCGATGAACCGGGCGACGGTTTCATTGGCCGGCTGTTCGTAAACTTCGCGCGGAGTGCCGATTTGTTCGAGGTTGCCGCGCGAGAAGATCACGATGCGATTCGACACTTCCATCGCCTCCTCCTGATCATGGGTCACAAAAATCGTGGTCACTTTCAGATTGTGGTGCAGGGTCACGAGCCACTCGCGCAATTCCTGGCGGATCTTGGCGTCCACGGCCCCGAAGGGTTCGTCCAACAACAGCACACTAGGCTTGGGGGCGAGGGAGCGGGCGATCGCCACTCGCTGCCGCTGCCCGCCGGAAAGCTGATGCGGATACCGTTTCTCCAATCCCGCCAGACCAAACAGTTCGAGCAGTTCCATCACGCGGGCCGCCGCCTCGGCCCGCTTCCATTTCTTGATCCGGAGGCCGAACGCAATGTTTTTGAACACGGTCATGTTCTTGAAGAGCGCGTAGCTTTGGAATACAAAACCGATGTTGCGCTTCTGCACGGGCATGTCGTTCACGCGCTCGCCACGCACAAAAATATCGCCTTCGGTCGGCACTTCGAGCCCGGCAATCATGCGCAGCACGGTGGTCTTGCCGCCGCCGCTGGGGCCCAGCAACCCCATCAACTCTCCGTCTTCGACCGCGAAATTGACGTCGTTGACGGCGGTGACTTCGCCGAACTTCTTGCTGACACCTTTTAGTTCGATGCTCATCCTGATTTTTGACGGGAAACAAATGTCGGCTCGCCGGGTTCGCCTAACACCGCCTGCTGGGCCAGTTCAAACTCCCGGTTCTGCTTCCATTCGAGAAAAGTCTTTACTCCCAAAGTCACGAGCGCCAGCAAGGCCAGCAAACTGGCGACGGCGAAGGCCGCCTGGCCCTGATATTCCTTATAGAGCTGTTCCACGCGCAGGGGCATCGTCTGCGTCTGGCCGACCACGCCAGCGCTCACGACTGAGACCGCCCCGTACTCCCCCATCGCCCGGGCATTGCACAGAATGATGCCGTAGATCAATCCCCACTTGACGCTCGGCAAAGTCACGTGCCAGAACGTTTGCCAGCCATTCGCCCCCAGGGTGAGCGCCGCCTCTTCCTGATCCGTGCCCGTGGCCTGCATCACGGGAATCAACTCCCGCGCGACGAACGGAAAGGTGATAAAAACCGTGGCCAGCACAATGCCCGGCACCGCAAAAATGATCTTGAGGTCGTGCGCATTCAGCCACGGGCCGAAGTAGCCCTGTAACCCGAACAGGACCACAAACATCAATCCAGCCACGACCGGGGAGACCGAGAAGGGCAGATCAATCAACGTGATGAGCAACGCCTTGCCGCGAAACTCGAACTTGGCAATGGCCCAGGCCGCCGCCAGCCCGAATAGCACATTTAGCGGTACGCAGATGGCCGCCACCAGCACGGTGAGTTTGATCGCCGACCACGAATCGGGATGCGTCAGTGCTGACCAGTACGCCGACCAGCCTTTGGCAAACGCCTGCGCGAACACGTTGACCAGCGGCAGCAGCAGGAAAACCAGGCAGAAGGTCATCGCGATGGAAATAAGGATCCATTTCGCGAGCGGCGATTCCTCCGTGCCGCGCTGCGATTTCTTGCGACCGGCGGCCCAGTTCTTTTTCGTGATGCCGGCCATGCTAATTCACAAACTTGTTTGCCCATTGCTCCAACAGATTGATGACCCCGAGCAACGCGAAGGAAAAGATCAGCAGCACCACGGCCAATGCCATCGCCCCGGAGTAATCATATTCCTCCAGCCGCATCACGATGAGGTACGGTGCAATTTCGCTTTTGAACGGCAGATTCCCCGCGATGAAAACAATCGAGCCGTATTCCCCGATGGCGCGGGCGAACGCGAGGGCAAAGCCGGTGATAATGGAGGGCAACAACGAGGGCGCGATCACGCTCAGAAACGTGCGCAGTCGACCAGCTCCGAGGGTCGCTGCGGATTCCTCGACCTCGCGCTCGAAGTTTTCAATCACCGGTTGCAAGGTGCGCACGACAAACGGCATTCCCACAAACGTCAGCGCCACCACCACACCGAACCAGGGCAGGTAAAGCGTGATGGGCTCCAGTCGCCCATCGCCATTCGGCTGCGCCAGAAAACGCCCCAACCAACCGTTGGCGGCAAACAAGTTGGCCAGCGTCAACCCCGCCACCGCCGTCGGCAGGGCAAACGGAAAATCCACCATGGCATCGATGAACCGACGTCCGGGAAACTGATAGCGCGTCAGCACCCAGGCAAGGAGGGTTCCGAAGACAGCATTCGCCAGGGCGGCGATCAAGGAGGCGCCAAAGGTGAGTTCATAGGCCGCCAGGGCCCGCTCGGTCGTCGCCAATCGCCAGAACTCGCTCCATGGAATCCCGAGCGTCTTGAGGATAATCCCGCCGATGGGAATGAGCACAATGGCGCTCATGTAAAAGAGCGTTAAACCCATCGTCAGGCCGAAGCCCGGCATCACATTGAATTTCCTGTTGGCCATCCGAGTGCGACGCAAAGATTAACTTTTTAATCGTTTACCGCACAATCCATTTGTTAGGCCGATAACCATTGGTGCGTGGCGACCGCCAATCCGCGTCAGACCGTTCTTGGCGGTGGCGAGGTTGAGGTGCTTGACGGTGCGCGTAAAGGCGACCAAGGCAGATGCCGACTAAAGGGCTCTGCTTTTTCGAGGAGCACCAAATAGCCACGGCCCGCGCGCAGCTTTGCCAAACACCTCCCTTGCAACAGCAGCCTCGATCTCGCCCCACTGCCGTTGAATTAGGGTCTGGTGCCGGGTTCTTAATCTTAAGCTTAATCTTAATCTTGCTCTTCATCTCGGCGCCGCGGAAAGATTATGATTATGAGAAAGTTTAAGATTAAGAACGGCTTGGTGTTGCTGCGTCCAAACGCTTAATTCAACGGCCGTGCGGTCTCGCCCTCCCCCGCTCTGGCCCTCGGTAAACCGACTCAGACGCCAAAGCAACCTTCGGGTGCGAATGCGATCAAAGGTTGTCGGGAGTCGTTCGTGGTACGGAGGTGCGCTTTTGAAAGCGTGGCGTCTCTCACCCAGTAGAAAATAGATTTCGTCCTTTGGCTGGTTGCGCAATATCCGTTCGTCCAAGCAAGTCGCCGGTGTTTGATCCTTGGCTCAAATCACCACGGCCGGCGCACGCGAAAGTATTGGCCGCCCGACAGCGGGCGAACCACGAAGGATGCGCCACCATCCATGGTGGGCGCGTTGGTGACCCATCGCCATTGCGCCGCAGCCGTCACCGTGTCCGTTTCCTCCAACAGCGTGTCCGCACTGGTGTTGGGCCAGGAGACTGTGGTCGCATTGCCGGCAAAAGATATTCCGAGCAACACGGGCGGGTTGATCACGATGACGCCATTGCGCGTGGCGGCGACCCCAGCCACGTCCATCACGACTGACCAATGATAAGTCCCCGGCGTTGCGTAAGCATGGGCCGGAAACTGGTTCGGGCTGGGCGCCGTGCCGTCACCGAAATCCCAATTGAAAGTCGGTGGCAGGAGGGTGTTGGTCGTCACCGTCACCAACGCAAACGCGACCGGCCAGCCGGCGGGATAGGTTGGCGGGACATGGGCGGTCGCCCCGATGGCAAAGGGGCCTTGGGCCACAGCCACTGTGCCAGTGGCCAGGTTTGAGTTTTTCGCCCCGTCCCAAGCCGCGTAGGTGAACGAATCCAGCCCGGTGAAGCCTTCGTTGGGAAAGTAAGTCAGAATATTATTGCTCACCCCCAGCGAACCATTGGCGGGTTGGGTGATGATTCGCAAGGTGGCTGTCGGCGGTGTCACCGTAACCATTAGGCTCAACGGCGAACTATTGAGCGTGTTGCCGGAAACAACATCGACCGTGGGTGGCACGCTGTTGTTGATGGAATCATTGTTGGGCCCATTGTGGCAGCTATAGCAACCAATCGTCGCGCCACGAAACAGGTTCAAAGTCACGGTGCCGCCGTCAAAACCTGCGGTCAACGTGCGCGGGCTTTGCGCGCGGGAAAGCACCGTGCCGCGACTATCGAGGCCGTGACAAGCCTGACACTGTGCCAGATTCCCTTGAATGAAATCATGATGCCCCGAAACCCAACTCGGTCCGATGGGATGCATGCCATGCGGGCCACCGGCTGCGGTGGTGCTATTGACCGACATTGACACATGGCACGCGGTGCATTCCACCATCACGCCGGCGTGGCCTTGGAGTTCCTGGTTGCGCACGTTGTCATTCGCGTGGGTGCTGGGAAATTCCGCGTGAGTCGAGCCGTGACAGGCGGAACATTGGAGTCCGCCGTGACCCGCGGAAAAGCGATACAACGACAGCCCCGGCGCCGGGGTGTTAGCCGAAGTGGCGAAGGTCGAGTCCACGGGCACGCGCGGCAGACCATTCGTCTCGAAGACCGACGTGTAGCGAATTTGACCGTTGTTGTGGGTCGCGGTGCCGCTGTGGCAATTCTGGCAGGTTGGCTCCATGAACCAGCCGACGCGGTTGGGCGCACCAACGGCGCTCATGTTGCCATGACAGTTCTGGCATTGCATTTCCATGTCCCCGTCCGCTGCAATCGCCCCACCCATGACGCCCCGTAAGCATTTGGTGGTTGAACCGGGATGGCATCGGTAACAGGCGGCCCGATTATCGGAGTGGTCGAGCGTCGTGTTCAGAATCGGATCCTGGACGTGGGCATGAAAGGAATGCACCGAAGCCGTCAGCGGCGGAATCGTTTCGTAGCTGGGCGCCCCAAGCGCCTCCGAAGCATGGCAGGCGGCACACAGCACCGGATGGTTGTCCGCCACCACGCCACGATAAAGCCCTTGCGAATTGAAACCGCGCGCGGCCAGGGCGGACTGGTACAGCGCGGGATGCTGTGCAAATTGATGCTCATCGTGCAGCCGCAAAATGTTGAGCCGGAAATCGCGTTCCGGCAGTCCATTCCATAACCAGCCCGCGGCGGGCTGCGCGGCGGCTTGCGTGCCCGAAGCATGACAGGCGCGACAATCCATTTCATCCGACACCGGCAGGACAATATCATTGGTGGCGATGGGTTGGTTCGCCGCATCGCGCGCGATGACGCGCATCAGCGGATACGGGTTTTTGTTGTGCGCGTCGTCGTAAGGCGAAAGCGGGATGCCCTCGGCGCGAAACCAGTTGACCTTGGTAAAAACCCCGCCCGCCGGCTGATTCGTCGGCTCGAATAACATGCTTTGGGGAACATTGCTGACGCCGGGCATGGACCAACCGGCCAGGCCGGCTTCCGGCGCGAGTGTGGCTCCGAAAAGCGCGGTGGCGAAGGTGTAATAATTGCCTTTGCCCATCGCGGTGGCATTAAACGAACCGTTGGCGTCAGCAACGGCCTCATAGGTCACGGTGTAACCCGCACCGTTGGTGACGAGCTTGCCATCGACGACGAGTTGGGACTCGATCGTGTTGTACGGCGGGAGGACGGAAAACACCGAGTAATCGCTGTCCATGCAGTGCATGCCCAGATTGTTCCATCCCAGCAGAGTGGCCGTCGCGGCGTGGAGGATCATCGGGATGACGAGCGTGGCCGCCAGAATTGCTGATTTGAGTGTGCGCATAAAATAGATTGTTAGTGGGGTTGAACCGTGAGTGCGTGAAAAGTTACAACTCTAATTTTACCCTCTGGGCCTCGAAATGGAATTTATCGTCGCCGTGCTTTTTGCCCGCGTATCGATCCGGTAACCCGTTCGGGAAATAAACTGCGTTGGATTCGTCGCCTGACGAACTCGCGTTGGGAGCCAAACGACGGGAGCCACCCGTTAATTCGATCAATCGACGTCGCGAAGGAGTAGCCGCCGGCCGGTGTTGGAAGCGTCAGCGCATTTCGTGTCTCCCATCCCGTTTCCGCCAACCAACGCCACACCAATCGTGCGCTCCTGCATGAAAACCAGCGGCGGGGACCGAGGTGCAAGCGGCAGAAGTTTAGATCGGAATACGGAAAGCCCCGCCAGCTATTGGCGATTCGCACCGGCGACGATTCGCTGCGCCCGGGCGAGCGAACCAAGGTTGAAGACGTTGGGATAACCTTTAGCCGTGAACCTGCCGAAGACTTTTAACGCAAAGGCGCGAACCTGCAAAGGCGCAAGGGTCTTGAAAACCTTTGCTGGCCGTCTTGGGCGTCACCTTTTGGGGAGTCTCAAGTAGCCCGGCGCCCACGTTCCGATCTCGCTCTTTTACTTTGCAGCTTGGATTCTTTGCGCCTTGGCGTTGAATTCCGACCGAATGGTTATGGCCTAGCCTCGAGTCACTGTTGCGCGATGCCGCTGCGACCGCCAGCCAGACGCCGTTCACGATTCCTTTTCGCCGGACGGGTGTTGATCCCGCCAGCGCTCACGGAGAGTGGCGTAGAGCTTGGTGCGAAAGGCCATCGGCAATTCGTACGGCTGGCCGTTCTGATAGAGGGTGATGGTTTTGCGGATGTTGTCGACGACCACCTGGCAGGGATTGCAGCCGGCCATGTGCTTTTCGAATTCATCGCAGACTGCCGGGTCCACCGTGCCGTCCACGTATTCGTTCAACAGCTTCAACAACTCTTCGCATTTCATGGTCGTCTGGGGTTCTTTGAGCCGGGTTCGGATCAAAAGTTACAAACCAAATTCGGCGGCTTTCCGGGTCGCGGAACAAACCGCGGCACGCGCTCCGCATACTCTGGGTAACCGGGAAACTTTTCGCATAACCAGCGCTCTTCCCGGCGCGCTTTGGCGTGGAAGAATGGAACCAACACCAGCGCGGCCATGAACGAGGTCGCACTTTGCCAGACCAACGCCCACCCGAGCGACGCCAGCATGACGCTGGTATACAACGGATGCCGGACCCGGGCGTAGATGCCGTGTTGCACCAGGTCCGAGCCGGCGCGCGGCCGCGGATACGGCGTGCGATTGCGTCCGAGCACCAAGACACCAGTGATGCCGAAATATCCGCCGACCACCAAAAGTCCGGCGCCCGCCGTCATCAAGGTTGGTTGCGTCCAATCGCCATGCGCCAGCACGCCCAGAAAGATGACCGCCATCATTAAAACGAATTGTACGATGACCCAAGCTCCGCCCCGCGCCATGAAGTTGTTCGAGGCATTACTCATGCGGATGGTGTCCGCGCTCAATGCGCGTGGCCGGGTCGCCCAGGGTGCGGGTTAGTTCCTCGCGCAATTGCAGGCGGGCGCGGAGCAGGCGCATTTTAACGTTCGATTCGGTCAAGCCGAGCGCCGCCGCGGTTTCCTGGATGGACAGGCCCTCGACGTCGCGGAGCACAAAGACGAGGCGATGTTTCTCGTCGAGTTGGGTGAGCGCCGCGTCCAGCAAACGTTGAGTTTCATTGCGCTCGACCAGTTGCTCCGGCGATTGCTTCCAGTCCGCGATATATTCCGGGTGCGGGATGGAATCGTAGTCCTCCCCCGGTTCGGTCGCCTGTTCCAGCGAGACGGTGTTGAGACCCTTGCGTTTGCGAATGACTTTGAGGGCCGCAAAAGTGGCGATTCGATAAATCCAGGTGGCAAAACTCGCTTCTTCCCGAAATTGGGCGAGGTGCTCGATGGCACTCAGGAACGCCTGTTGCGTCACATCTTCTGCGTCCTGACGATTTTGCAGCATGCGGTACGCGAGGGAATAAATCTTCCGCTCGTGCCGCGTGGTCAGTTCCTCAAACGCAGCGAGGTCGCTGGCCTTGGCGCGGCGGACGAGTTCGTCATGGGGCGGATCGGGTGGCATCGCGATATCGTGCGGCCATGATGGCGCATTCGGACCGGTTTGGGGAGCACGTTTTACGCATCCCGAAAGCCGCGCGGACAAGCACCACGCAAGGAACCGCCCTGAGCCTCGCACCGTTGGTTGAAATTCAGCCCGCGGGCGCGGCGGCCTGCGTTGCCAGGCCAACCTTGGTGATGTCCAACTGTTGGAGCAGGTCCAGGACATTGATCATGTTTTGATAATCCACGTCTTCCGAGCCTTCCACCACGACGCCAAGTTCGGGATCGGCCGCCTTGAGCTGTTGCAGCTTGGCTTTCAAGGCCGGGATCGTGAATGGTTCGCGGTTCAGGAACGCCTGCCCCTGGTCGTCCACGACGATGCGATTGAGCTTAGGTTTGGGCGCGTCGAGTTTTGGGGCTGGCGGTTTGCCGGAGGGCAGATTGATTTCCAGGCTGTTCGTCAATTGCGGCGTGGTGATGATGAAGATGACCAGCAATACGAACACGAGATCGAGCAGCGGGGTGATGTTCAACTCGTTCAGCGAGCCGTGACCTTCGCGGTGAATTTTCCTAAAAGCGCGGCGTTGCTTCATTCGAGGGTGATCTCCGTGGCAACCTGGACATCGAAACGCACGAGCACTTTTTCCGGAAAGCCTTTCGGCGGCGGACGACCGATGGTTGCGACCTCGGTCAGGACCTGCTTCACGGAATTGTCCCACGCGGCATTCCCGGAGCCTTTTTTCCAAGTCGTGCCTTGAATGCCGCCATTGCGATCGACCGCCAGTTCAACTTCGGCCACGTAGTTTTCATCCGCAATGCCTTCCGGACGATTCCAACGTGAACGCAGCGTGTATTCAATGAAGCCTTTGTAGATGACATGCGGGTCGGAAGTCGTCTCGACGGTTTTGCCCCCTTCAAAATCGAAGGCCGGCAACGCCGCGGCCGCCGGCGCCGCCACCGGAGCGGTCATTGCCGCCGGCGGGGGTGGAACGGCTCCGGCTTTGGCAAGCTGCGGCACGGTTGCGACCGGTTTGGGTGATTCCGGTTGGGACGGCTCAACCTCCGGCTTTGGTTCGGGCGGCTTCTCCTTCGGTTGCTCCGGCGGCTTCTCTTTCGACACCATGGTTACGGCGATCTTTTTCAAATCCTTCCCCAAAATCCCTTCACGCGCCGCGATGAAGACGAGCGTGCCGATGATGAGCCCATGGAAAACCAAGGAAATCACCACGCTCAATCGCGAGGTACGCTTGTCGGTGCGACGATCCGCCATAAGCATCAACTAATTTTTCCGGTTGGGTTCGGTGGCGAGGTCCACCTTCACCACGTTGGCCTGCTGCAAGGCATCCATCACCGTGACGATGTGCCGGTATTTCGTTTTACTGTCGCCGCGAACAATCACGCTGAGGTCGGGGTCCGCCACCCGCAACTGCACGAGTTCCTGCAACAAGCCGTCCAACGTCACCGGTTGCTTGTTGAGATGAATCGCACCCGCCGCGTCCACCGTCACGTAGTTCGCCTTGGGCGGCGAATCCTTCTGCTGCTTCGAGGCGGTGGGCAGTTTCAATTCCAGATCATTCACAATCGGCGTGGTCGTGATGATGAAGATCACCAGCAACACGAACGCGAGATCGAGCAGCGGCGTGATGTTCAGTTCCGTCAATGAAGAATGGACGGTTTTGGAACACCGCCTCATATATGCGCCGCCTGTGCCGCGGTGGTGGCCAGGTAGTCCTGCTGTTTCAGCGCGCGCGTCATGGCATCGGAGATTTCCTCGCCGAGGGGCCGTGCATCCACGTAGGTGTGTTCGATCTGCGTCGCGAAGCGGATGGCAAAGGCGTCCAACTCCTGCGTGAAGGCGCGAATCTTGGTCACCATGAAGTTGTAGGCGAACATGGCGGGGATGGCGACGAGCAGCCCGATGACGGTGCAGATCAGCGCGCCGGCCACGCCTGGGGCCATCGCCGTGAGGCTGGCGGAGTTGGCGCGCGCAATGCCGGAAAAGGTTTCCATCACGCCCCAGACGGTTCCGAGCAACCCGATGAACGGACCGCCGGCCACCGCGGTGGACAGCACGATCATGCCCTTCTCCAAGGCGAGCGCCTCGTGCATCGCCGCTTCCTCCAGCGCGACCCGGACGGAATCAAAGCCCGCCTGCGTGATCTTGGCCTCGCCTTTCACCACGACGGAATGTTTGGTGAGTTGGAATTGGAGTTCCTCCTGTCCGGCGGCGTAGAGCTCGTAGGCCGGCGCCCCATCGAACGGTAAGCCCTTGCGGTGCAGATCCAGCGGCTCGCGGGTCTCATGGTAGGCGGCGAAAAACTTTTTGGAGACCGAACTCGCCCGCCAGAGTTGGAGAATCTTGGTAATGATGACCGACCAGCTGAACAGCGAGACGATCACGAGCGCACCGATGGTGAGCTTGCCTTCGAGCGTGGCCTTCTCGAACGCGAATTGCAGCGCGCCCGAGGCGAACATGGGAGTGAGAGATGTTGTTAGCATAATTGGGAATCTGTTTGCTTGAGAATAAATGAACCTCCGCCCGCATCCTGGCCTTCTCCCCGGAGAGCGGTCACCGCTGTCGAGATCGTCAGGCTATTTCGTGACGTGTCGAACCGCTGATGCTCCAGCCATTCACAAGAGACAGGAAATGATTCTCCCTCTCCCCGGGGGAGAGGGCCGGGGTGAGAGCGAGCGATGAAAATTTTTTTTGGCAAAGTCTTCATCGCGCTCATAATTTCTTTTCCGGGAGGATGACAGTCACGCGACCGATGGTTTTGGCGAGGCGGGGACCCGGGCGTTTCTTGGTCAGTTCATCGGTGTCACTGTCCTTCCGGCCCGCCGCCGCTTCCTTCGCCTGTTCATCCGCCTGTTGCGAACCCTGGCTGGTGCTGCTGGCCGCGGTGCCGTGGGAAAATCCCATCTGAGAGGAACTCACGTCGCCGCTGGCGGAAATATTTTGCGACAGCAGCGAGGCATCCACACTCGCGCCACTGGCCGTGACACTCCCTACTCCAATGATCGTGCCGGAAAGGGTGTCGCCCGCGCTGACGCTGGCATTCCCCGCGGCCAGAGCGGTAACGTTCACATTTTGGTTGGCGGAAATGTCGAGATTGGCCCGTGCGAAGACGAGCCCCTTGATGTTGCCGCTGGCTTCGAGCTTCACGGTGCTACCGATAACTCCGGAGCCACTGGCGTCAATATTGCCAACGTAAATCACGTTGCCGTTGGCGTCCTTGGACCCCGCCCGGAGCGTGACGGTCCCGAGGTTGTTGCCGACACCGTTCAACGGGATTTGCACAATGCCCCCCGCGCTGGCGATGATGTCACCCCGGGGCGTTTCGACGAGAATATCACCGACATGGTTCCGCGATGCGGGAAACGCAGGATCAAGTGAAGGCGGAAAGGTCGTGGCCAGAATACCGCTCCCCGGAATGGTGGGTGAGTAGGAACGAATGACCCGTGTCACCGGATCCACGTAAATCTTTTCCACCGTGGCCGCGCCGGTACCGCCCGTGCCGGCGTCCACATTGCCTTCGAGCGAGCGCACCAGCACGTTGCCTCCGTCGTAGGCGGCCATGCGCGAACCGTTGACATTGATGTTGCCCTGCGCAATGACCGTTACGTCGCTGGGATCCACGGTGAAAATGCCGCGCGCGGCCTGACCACCAGCCGTGAAATCGCGCGAGCCGACGCTGACCCGACCATTCACCGACACGAAAATATTCCCACCATTGAGCGACGCGATCTTGGTGGAAAACATATCGAGGTCGCCGGCGAGGAGCACATTGATGTCAGCGCCTTCAGTGAAGTATTTCGCCAGCGCGGCATTGGCGCGTGGTCCTTGTGAAACGATGCCGACCGTCGCTCCCAGGTCCATGTTATGCGCCGTGAAATTGAATTGCCCGCCGCCGCCGAGCCGATAGCCGGAGTCGGGATTAGCCGGAATATTTTGACTCAGCTCATAGAGCTTGTTCACTTCTGTTGCGCTCACGAATTCGGCCGCCAGTGTCACCGGTTCGCCGTTGGCATCAATAAGCGGAAAGCCATTTTGATCGAACGTGCGGACCCGTAAATTCAACAGCGCGTCCTTTTGTTCTCCGGACATGCGGCCTTGAAAGGTCAGCTCCTTCGTGGTCGGGTTGTAGAAGAACTGGTTTTGCACTCCGGCGACCGAACCGATAAGCGGTGGATAGACCAGCTCAAACACGGCAAAGTTGGGCGCGGTATTCACCGCCACGCTTGTGAACTCGTTGCGATTGAGGATGTCGCCCACGACATGAATGCTGGTCACGTCGGTGGCGTGGAGATTTTGCCCGTCGAAACGGCTGTTGATCATGTCACCGCCAACATTGATCTCGGCGCGCTTGGGTGAACCCAACAGGATTCCTTCCAGGTTACCCGAAATGTCAAGCCGGACTGGTTCCGGATCATTCAAGTGAACCGGCACGGAGGCGTGATCGGCCCCTCCGAAATCCCCGGGCTGTTGGTACCTGGTCTTGCCGCTGTCCGACACGATGAGCTGGGTCAACCCATCGCTTTTGTTGCCCGTCAGCGAGCCGCCCGCCGTTGTGGTAATCGTGAGATTTCCGTTCGGCGATGGGAACAGGATCACGTCGTTACCAAGCGTAACGCCCCCGGCACCCGCGGTGATTTCAAGTGTGCCGGGATAGATCGGCGGGAGGTTGGCCTCAAATGTGTCCGAGTATCGGGGCAGCACCGTGCCCTCCAGGTGAACGGCGTTGACAGCTTGAAGCACCACGTAGGCGTCGGGCGCGTAATCGAAAAGATGCTTGGCCGGCGAGCCATCAAGACCAAAATTGTTGAAGATCCCGTTGGGATTGCGCACTTCGTTCAGCAAGATGTCGTGGCCCGCTTGAACCGTCCAACCGCCGCTGACCAGACTCAAATCCAGCAACCGTCGCGACGAGGGATACGCCGGCTCTCCCACCGGCGGACGGGTGCCAATCGGAACTCCAGCGAAGCCAGCGTCACGCCCGGCGATGATTGAGCCCGTTCCATTGCGAACAATGAAATGTCCCGCCACATATCGTCCCGCTTCAACCGTCACGTTGCCCGACTGCGGGCCAAAGGCCCCGCTCCCCGCATCGGTCTGAATGTCCCCGGCCAGCGGAATGTAACTGATCACATCCCATTTGGCCTTGAGGGTGACATTCCCCCCTTCGGCCGTGCTGATGCCGCCCAGCGTGTAACGACTCTCGCCCGTGGCCAGGTCGAACTGTTTTTCGAGTTCGTAACCGGCCGCGGTAAAGCTGAACGCGCTGGCTTTAGTGCCGGTATTGAGGCTGCCGCCAACGGCATTCGCGCTGATGCTCCCGCCTGCAATCGTGCACACAAAACCGCCCGCCACCGTGATGTTGTTCCCGGCCAGAAGATTGATGCTGCCCTGACCCGTCTCAATCGCCCCGGTGCCACTGAGCGCGATATTGCCGGTCCCGGATTGGACTTTGTCGACCGCGGTGAAGTCGCGTCCCGCCTGCAGCGTCACCGACCAATTCTGCCCCCCGAGAATGCTGGCACCGTTGGCGATGGTAATGTTGTTACCGGCTTCCAGTTTGAGCAGGCTACCGGGTAAATTGATGCCTGCGCTCACCGGCAGATCCCACGTCGTGTTGGCGGCGATCGTAATGTTACGCGTGGCTTGCAGATTAATCTGCGAAAAACCGAGGAAGGCGGAGTTCACGTTGAGACTCAAAGTGCCCGCGACCGGCGCATCGCCAAAATTGACCGTACCCGAACCGGCACCGCCGCTGCCACTGGTGCCGATGACGATGTCCTGGGGATCAATCAACAACTTGCCGCCGTGGCCGCCGTGGTTGGCGTGGCCTTCAATCCGCGATTGAAGGGAAGGCATGAACGGCGCGGAGACTTCCACAAAACCGCCAGCGCCGCCCAATCCGCCGCCGTTGACTTTGATTTGCGAGCCGGCGGTGTCGGCGAACGTTCCCGCGGATTTGATTTCGATCCGCCCCCCATCGCTGACAGTGCCGTCGTCACCATTGGCGGAAATCACCGAGCTGTCGTCGAGCGTGACGGCAGCGGACGCGACCAGTTCAACCATGCCGTTGCGCTCGCGGATGGAGTTTGCTTGCACCACGCCGTGTTGATTCACGACCTGCGCAGTCAACGCAATGGTGCCGGCATCGGCAATGAGGCGTCCGGTGTTGTCCACCGAACCGGCGGGAAGCCGCACGGTCGCGCTCAGTCCGCGTCCGTCGGGGCGCTCGCTCAACAGCACTTCCTGCCCGGCGATCAGGCCAATGCTGCCTTCCGGGGCGGAAATGCCGCCGTGGTTTTCGATGTACTCCGCAATCAGGAACGCCGAACCTCCGCGACCCACATTGAGCTGGCCGTAATTGATGATACTGGCGGCCGGCGGAGCGCCGTTGAACTGCCAGAACAGGCCGGCGCTGGATTCCACCGGGGTGACGGGCGCCGTCGAAACAATCAGGGCGGCAGCACTCACGAATGCATTCGGGCCGAAGTAAAAACCGGATTGGTTCATCAGCACCACGACCCCGTTCGCCGTCAGGTTGCCGTAAATTTGTGACGGGTTCTGATCTTGGATGCGATTCCAAACGATGGATGCGGCGGAGGGTTGGAGGAACGTCGTCGTCTGGCCGGCGGTGATGTTGAAGGACTGCCAGTTGAGAAAGGCATTGTGTGAGGCCGTAATATTAAGCTGGTTACCATTGGCCGTGGCCGTGGCGGTGCCGCTCTGAACGGTCAGACCGGCGGGGTTCGCGAAGCTGCTGCCGGCCAGGGAAACCATCAGAGCGACCACGCAAGCTGGGATGAGATTTGCGAAGCCGGCTCGTAGCGGCAGGCATCCCTGCCTGCTGTGGAGGGCGGCATCCTGCCGCCCGGATATGGCGCAACGTGCAACCGCAGCCTTCAAGTTGAAACGGAGCGTGCCTTTGCCCTCAACGCGTAATTCCGCCGGGCTGGAAGCCGCGGCTCTACGGCAGGCACGATGCCTGCCGCTACTACCGAGCGGGCCGGGGTGAGGGCGGAGGTTCAACGCAATGTTCGACGTCGAGATTTTCATCAGAACTGTCCTCCCAAGGAAAAGTAAACCCGCGGGTCATAGGCAGTCGTGTTCACCGAATCGCGCAACGGCCAGCCGACGGCCAGGCGCACATCCACATGGTTATTGATATTCGCCGAAAGCCCGAAGCCCACCCCGAGCAGCGCCCGGGTCGGGGCGGCGGGGATGCGTCGATCCAGCAGATAACGCTGGCCGCCATCCACAAAAATGGAGCCCCGCAACCAAACGGGCCAGGCGTCCGTCCAACCGGCCGCGCTGGTCGCGAGGAACGGCGTGCGCAGTTCCAGGCTGCCCACCCAGCCGTCATCGCCGTATTCGTCCCCTTCGTAATAGCCGCGGACGCTATTGATGCCCCCGAGCGCAAACTGCTCGTTGTTGATGAGCGGGCCGGTGGCGGCCTGGCCGTTGGCCCGGACCAACAGCGACCAGTCCCGGAAGATTTTCTGATCCCGGGTCAGCGCGAGCGTCGCCTTGCCGAAGCTGGCGCTCGCCGCCCGCGAGTAAGCCAAGGCTTCAAATTCAGCCGGCGCCCCTACGAAGTTATAGCTCAGGCCGACGCTAGCTGAGAAACTGCCCTGCGCGTCGGTTTGGAAATAGTCCGCGCCCAAGGCCAGCGGCAGGTAACCCACCTGATGCTCCCGCGTCGGTTGCGGCGAGGCAATGCGACTTTCGATGATTTGCGATCCCTGCGAGTTCGTGACGACGGTGGTGATGATGAAGTTATTGGTATTGAAACTTTGCAGTTCGTAAAATTTCCAATCCAACCCGCCGGAAAAGTTAAACCGCCGCGCATCGCTCAACACGTACGGCACATTTAACCGGGTGCCAG
>JANXWY010000057.1 GCA_025350905.1 Verrucomicrobiota bacterium | reverse complement strand
CGCGGCGCGCGGCCTCGGCATGCGCTTCTTCGCTGCCGCCTGGTTCATCACCAACGATGCCCGCAGGCAGCTCGATCGTGCGGGCATGCACTGGAATCCGATACTGCTCCACCAGCAGAAGTTTCTGCTCCTCGGTCACTGCGACAATGATGGCTGCACCGGTTGCATTCGTGCGGTCGGCGTATTCCCAACGGCCCTCCTTAACGAGGGCGAGAAACTTGCCGGTGTGTAGCGTGATCTTGGGACTTTGATTCATTTGGAGCTCAACAGTTCTGCGCTCGCCACCACCAAAACCCCGGCGCGTTTCATTTCCTCGACCGCATTCTTGACATCGTCAGGTCGCAGGTTCACGCCGCGACTGGCATCCTCAATGAAGTAAGTCCTGAACCCCATATACACGGCATCCAATGCGGTGAACTTAACGCAATAGTCCGTGGCCAGCCCACAGACGAACACCTCCGTGACACCTTGCACTTTGAGCCATTCGCTTAGTCCGGTGGACATGTGACGACCGTTGTCAAACAGACCACTGTAGCTGTCGATGTTCTTATCCGTGCCTTTGGGAAACACCCTGGCGATGCGCTCGCGATTGAGCGTGGCGGCGAGTTCCACCCCATGTGTTTCCTGCACGCAATGCACCGGCCACAGCGTCTGCGGTCTGCCATTCAGTTCAATTTGCTCAAAGATTCTCTTTCCCGGATGGTTCGCCGCGAAGCTGCGGTGGTTGGCGGGATGCCAATCCTGTGTGGCGACCACAATGGGAAAAAGCGGTTGTAGTTGATTGACCACCGGGACGACCTTGTCGCCGTCCGGCACCGCCAAGGCGCCACTCGGCAGAAAGTCGTTTTGGATATCGACCAATATAAGTGCTTTCATAGTTTATGGAATCAGTTGGCGTTGGCGCAGGAGCGTCATAACCTTGCGTGCCCATACGCGGTCGGCCTCCTTCAACTCGTCCGTCAATTCGGCATAGTCCACCCACGAACGCTGCCAGTTGTCTCGGGTCGCAGCGGTGACGTCCACCGCCACCGCTTGCGACCAGTACAGCCATTGCGCGTGCTCAATCTCAGCAAGGGCTTCGACCAATTCGTTGGTGGGATTGATTGGCGGTTTTTTCATGATGCGCTCTTTCAAGCTGCGGGAAACTCAATGAATTGAGGCGGAACATGGTCAACCAGCCACACACCATTGGCCGAGCGGCGGAATTCGAAGCCCGCCCGATGCATCTCGCCCGCGCGAATTGTGAGCAACACCGGCTTGCCGTGCCGGCTGCCGACCTGGACGGTCACTTTGGTTTCGGCCGAAAGGTGGACGTCGTGTCGCTCCATTCTCTGCAAACCGTCTTTGCGGATGCCATCGAGAAAACGCGTCGCCGTGCCATGATACAGAATCTCCGGCGGCGTCTGTGGCGGATACTGCAAATCCACCTGGACCGAATGACCCTGACTGGCGCGTATTTGCCGGCCATCATCGCTGAACGCAAAGCGCTTTTTGTCACTCGTGGCAACGATATGCTTCAGATCCCCAAGGGTGAGTTCCACGCCGTTGTGGTTCACCGCCAGCAACAGTTCGTCCACTCCCACCCAACCCGCTTCACCAAGCTTCAACCCGACCCGCTCCGGTTCGTGCCGGAGTACCAGACTGAGGAACTTGCTGGTTCTGATTATTTCTTTGTCTGTCATAGTAAAATTGGTTCTCGAGCCTTTAACCACTCCACCGGAATCTTCTCCCTGCCCGCGCTCAATGCCACGATGCCGCCAACGATGGCCGCGTTCGTGTCGCAATCGCCGCCGACGCTGACGGTCTTCCCCAAAGCATCTACAAAACGGTTAAGATGATGGGCGGCCGTCCAAATGCAAAAAGGCACTGTGTCGGGCGCAGTCACGAGCGATCCGTTGCCCAATGAACGGGCAACATCCGCTTCGGGAATCTCCGGTGGAGTGGTGCTTGCCAGAAGAATTCCGCGGCGCACCTTGCTTTCCGGCGTGTGCTGGAGGACTGCTTCAAAGAGGATGCGCACGCGGTCGGCGTCTGGGCTGTTCCTTAGTTCCGAAGCCATCGCGGCAGCGACCGCAACGGCCATTGCCCCGGCCACACCTTCGGAATGGGTATGGGTGACGAGCGATGAAGCCCGAGCCGCCTCGGCACATTGTTCAAGGTTGTCAGCGAAATATGCGCCCAAGGGTGCAACCCGCATCGCGCTGCCATTACCCATCGAGCCTTGTCCACCGAAGGCGTTCGCCGCGGTATCGCGCCATTTCGCACCGGCGTTGATTTCACGCATCTGAATGCGCGTCATGCTGCCGTAACCGCGATCTGGATCGCGCTCGAAGCGGCGGGCGAAGCGCTTGGCCAAAGCATCCTGATGTACCTGGCCGTGCGACTTGAGAACTTGAACAATTGAAATCGCCATCTCCGTGTCGTCGGTATGAAACCACGGACCAGCGGGGAGATTGTTCTCCGCCAACCGGTGCGGAGCGGCGTGCGCTTGATAGCTCAACATTTCACCCAGCGCATCGCCCAAACCGAGGCCATCCAGCGACAACTTCATACGCTCGACCCGGTCGGCGTGGTCGGCGGGCAAGTTGGCCTTCCACGTGTTGCCGTATTCGGCGAACAACCGTCGCGCGCCACGCAGCCAAGAAGTCTCAATCCAGTCTGTGCCAAGTGGGCCTACTCGATCCACCATCCAACCGGCGAATCGGAGTTCATTCTGCATCGAATAAACGCGGTCGGTGTTGGATGAGTGAATCAACACCGGGCACACTGGTAGAAAATCACCAAGAAATCGGGCCACATCCAGCCCGGTGCCGGGATCAAGCGTCGCCCCCGGCATGGGATTCAAATCGTGATCGAGCGAAATCAACACCGCGGTCGAAAAGAATGCTTCGCACTCGGCGATCATCGAAGGCGCATCGCGCCAGACCTTCAACTCGAAGCTACTCCCCAATTCCGCAACTGTCTTTTCAAACGCTGCGATACGCTCGTCGTTATCTTCAAGGATGAGGATGGTTTTCATGACGGGATCAGCACGGGATACTTGTCCACGGTCTGGTGCTGGGCAGTAAATCGCGGAATTTCTCAATTATCATCGCCACTTCCTCTGCGGTGTCTGTATTGCGGATTTGCCCGAGGTAAAGATTCCGGCGTGCGACATTCTCCAACCGAAAACTCCAGTAAAGTCCCATCAATGGATTGATGAAAAGCTTTGAACCTTCAGTTCTCTTGGTCGGATGAACATCACCGAAGCTTCCCGCGACTGCGGCAATGATGCTCGTGTTCACGATGCTCGGTTGTTGCGGCAGTCGGGCAAACGCGAATTCGCAGGCATCCCGATAGAAACGGAATGCATCGGAATCATGGCCCAAACTCCACGCGCCCAGGTAAGCCTCCTCGCGTGAAAGGGCAGCCACGTTTTCCAGGAAGTGCGCGTGGCAGACGCCGTGATGCGTATCCACTCCGAATCCAAGACAAGCCAGCAGCTTCTTGGAAATGTCTTTAAGACCTTGAACTGCCAGCAAACTCACAGCGTCGCCCTCAGGCGTCGCAAGTCCCGCTTCATCCCCACGCATCAAGCTATCAGTGCCGCCGTCCACAAGAACGATAGCGTCCGGTTTTAGAGTTCGCGCCAACCATTCATAAGCTGCGCTTACGGGGCGCGCTCCACTCGGCGCGATCGCGAAGATCGGCGTCTCCCCGAATCGTTGAGTCAACCACGCCGCCAGATGCATCTCGGGGAAATACTTCGTCGCGGCCGTCTTTGCCGTGATGCGCCTGAGTGCTGGAACGGGATTCTCTGCATCACAAAAGCCGAGCGCGCCCGATGACAAGTTGGCCAAATGAACAGTCTTGCCTGCGCTTTTCAGCGCGAAGTAGAGCGGCAGTCCGCAAAAGACATCAAAACCTCCGCCCGCCCCGGCGATGAGGATGTTGTTTGCGCCGTCCAGTTCGCTGAAGAATGGGATTTTCATAATCACTCCAATGTTAAAGCTGATTGGTAAGCCGCGAACACTTCATCTGTAAAGCAGGTGAACAATACGCGGTGGATTTGATCCGTTGATTTCAGTGCGGCGCGCGTTTCACGAACTGCGATCCGGGCGGCATCGGAAATCGGATATCCATAAACGCCACAACTTATAGCTGGGAACGCTATCGTCTTAACCGCATTCGCTCGCGCCAACACAAAACATGCGCGGTAGCAGGAAGCTAGAAGCTTCGGCTCGCCGTATCCGCCCCCGTCCCAAATTGGTCCGACGGTGTGAATCACGAATCTTACCCGCAGGCGGTAACCCTTGGTGATCTTGGATTCCCCCGTCGGGCAACCACCCAAAGTGCGGCACTCGACCAGCAACTCCGGTCCGGCGGCGCGATGTATCGCCCCATCGACCCCGCCACCACCCAGCAACGATGTGTTTGCGGCGTTGACGATGGCATCAACCTCAAGCTTGGTGATGTCGGTTCGGGTCAGTTCGATTCGATTCTCGGTCTTCATGTTTCCCTTATTCCACCAGCACGCCCTTCCGTTCCGCGATGCCAATGACGGCCTGCGTGCCGGAGTTAAACTCCAAAAAGTCCTTCTCGATGCCGTCACTGAAGATCACGCCGTTCTCGGCCATGCGCGATTCGAGGATCAGCGGCATTTCGGCCGTGACGCGGCCGAATACCAGGGAGGTGCCCGTCGTCTTCGTCGGGAACGGTTCGCGCACGGTGTAAAACAGGTAGTTCGCATCCCAGGCGAACTCGGTCTTAACGTTCAAGCGCACTTTTCCGTTGCCTTTGGTTTTCTGCGCCGCAGCCGTGAACAGGTCTGCTGTTGTCTGCCGGGCCAGAGCCGAACCCGCCGATTGGGTAATGGCGGCGGCTCCGGTTAGCAGGCTTTTAAGCCAACCGGTCGATCCCATACCCGTTGAAACGATCACACCACTCGATGATTGCGTTTCACTCGTCTCGCCACTGCGAATGAGATACCGGGCCGAGCAATGCGTCTTTGGGCCGATAAATAAATCATTTACGCCATACAAGATTTGGCCGTTGTTGAGCGCGGCTTTGGCCATCGTCACCGATTTCGTTGGCCGCTTTCGCTGCACGACTTCTGGCATCACCTTCGTCAGGTCGCCCACTCGGAAAGTCAGCAGCCGACCATCCCATCGCTCCGGGTCGGGATTCACACCCACGACGGGTTGGCCGTTGAGGTATTTCAGCGTGTTCGCAACCAAGCCGTCCTGTCCCAACGTGACCACTGTGTCATCTGGTGCGAAGACGAAGTTGGACAAGAAGCCGCGATCGACCGTCTGCACCCGGCCCACTTGAGACAGGGCCGATTGCGCCTCGCTAAGAGCACGATGATAGGTCTCGTCCTCGCGCAGGTAATCCGAGAAGTCCGCGCCCTGGTGCTCGACGTAGAATCTTGCCTGGCTGACGGTGTTGAACCGGATCACCAGTTCAGCCAGGCGCGTTGGGCGCGTCACGAGGACGATTTTGTTGTCAGTCAGGCGGTTCATTTTCTCG
>JANXWY010000428.1 GCA_025350905.1 Verrucomicrobiota bacterium | reverse complement strand
ACAACGCGCGAGCGCGATGACGTTTTGCCCGAGGGCACGCAGGTGATTGTCAACGGCGGGAAAATCATCGAAGTCAAAGCCGCGGGCAGCGCGCCGGGCACGAGCGTGGAGGTGCGCTCGTTATTTTTCAATCTACCCGCGCGGCGCAAGTTCATGCGCACGGAGGAAACCGAGGCGGCGCATGTGCAGCATTATCTCACGCTAGCCGCGTTGGCCTTTCCGGAAGTGGCCTTCACCTTCGTCAAGGACGGGCGCACCATCTGGCAACTGGTCGCCCACAAAAGCGGGCCGGGCGCTGCCGAAAAGCTCGTTGCCTTGCGCGAACGGCTGCGGGCATTGCTCGGCGAGGCCAGGTTGTTGCCGGTGGAGTTCACCACCGAGTTCCTCGAACCCCGGGAAATTCAGGGCCCGGATACCTTCGAAACCGCGTCCCCGAGGAACGAGCCGTCCCCTGCGCCGGTGGCGCCGGTCTCCACGCGCTTCCGGCTCTGGGGATTGATCGGTACGCCGGGGGTTTCCCGCGCCACGCGCGAGGATCAATTCGTGTTCGTCAATCGCCGTCCGGTGGAGAACCGCGGAGTCAACTTTGCCTTGCTCGAGGGTTATCACACGGCCTTGATGAAGGGCCGCTATCCGGTGGGTTGCTTGTTTCTGGAAATTGATCCCGCCGCCGTGGACGTGAACATCCATCCGTCCAAACGGGAGGTTAAGTTTCATCGCGAAGGCGACGTGCGTCGCAGCGTAGCGCAGGGTGTGCGGGACGCGTTGCTTAAATTCCATTCACCGGCGGTGCCGAAGGAAAGCTATCCGCCGTCAACCGCCAACCGCCCCCGTCCCATCGAACCCCCGCTGCCAATTTTACCGCCGCCGGAAACGCGCAATTTGCCCAACTTCGCTCTGCCGTCGGCGAACGTGGTTTCGCCGGCGTTGCAACAAGCGCCATTGCAAATGGGATTTGCCTCCAGTTCACCCGCGGCTGGGAGTCAATCCACCCGTTCAACAACCATCGGAGTTTCAGCCGATATCGCAGTCGGCCATCCCACCGATCCACCGATCGAAACGCTTCCGCCTTCTCCCGTACGCCCTCCGCCCTCCGCCGCACCGCTGCTGAGCGTGCCGCTCCGCCTGGTCGGCGTGGTCGGCAAACTTTACGTGGTGCTGGAATCGGATCGCGGAATGGTCCTCTTGGATCAACATGCCGCGCACGAACGGATCTTGTTCGAGCAAATGCTGGAGCGATTAGAACGCGGCGCGCAATCGCCTGCGCAACGGCTTTTGTTGCCCGAAACCCTCGAGCTCTCGCCGCGCGACGCGAATTTCCTGCGGGGCCAGCTGGCGACCTTGACGCGATTGGGGGTGGGTTTGAGTGAGTTTGGCGAGCGGACATTTCTGCTCGATGCGCTGCCGCCGTTCGTGAAGGTGGCGGACGCGCGGAGCTTCGCGCTCAACCTGGTGGACGAGTTGAAAGCGGCCGGGCTGGACGTGAATTCCGCGCGCCTGGGCGAACACGTCGTCGCCAAAACGGTCTGTCGCCACGCCGTGAAAGCCAACGATCCGCTGGCGGGCCGGGAACTGGAAAATCTCGTCGAAGATTTGCGCCGGTGCGCCATGCCGTACACCTGTCCGCATGGCCGACCGACGCTCATCGAAATGAATTACCGCGAACTGGAGCGGAAATTCGGGCGGGCGCAATGACCGGATTGGGCTGCCGCCAGAAATTATGCGCGCGGGTGCGGGCGCGTGTTTTTTACCAAATAGCGCTTGCCATCCGGCGCGCGGTGGCTAGGCTATGCGTCCTTATTTTGGAACAGGATTTATATGGCAAGAATTTGTGAAATTACCGGTGTCGGCCCTCGCAAGGGCAGCATCATCTGGCGCAGTGGTAAGGCGAAAAAGCTCGGCGGTATCGGCACGCACATCACCGCCATTACCAAGCGCAAGTTTCTGCCCAATCTTCAGCGCGTCAAAGCGCTGATCAATGGCGAAGTGCGCTACATCCGTGTTTCCACCCGGGCGCTGAAGAAGGGCCTCGTCACCAAAGCCCCCAAGCGCACTTGGAAGAAGCCCGAAGCCATCAAAGCCAAGGGTTAAGCCGGGACGGTAGGGGCGGTCGTGGTGTTGTGATTTGTGGCCGCGGCGCCAGCTCGGTCCGCGCGGACGCGAGTTTAGCTTCAGCGTGGTTTTAGGATCCCCGGGTCAATCATGCGTGTCCAGCGTTCCTGCTCCGCGATCGGGATCACCCCGGCCTGCACTTTTTGCCAGGCATTTTCGCGCATCGAACGCCAGCCGAGTTTGCGGGCGGCGTCCCGCAGTTGACTGGTCTTCACCCCAGGCTGGATGAGGTCGGCGATGGCTTCGTTTACCAGGAACATCTCGTAAATCGCCACGCGCCCCCGATAGCCCTTCTGGTTGCACTCGACGCATCCGCGTCCACGCCAGGCCTTCACCGCGTCGCCTTCCAGTCCCAGCGCTTTGGCCATTTCATTGGCCACGCCGGGCGCAACCGCCGGGTCCGGCTCCGCGCAATGCCGGCAAATGCGCCGCGCGAGGCGTTGCGAAATGCTGCACACGAGCGAGGCGGCGACGAGATAGGGTTCGATTTTCATTTCCAGCAGGCGCGTCACCGAACTGATGCTGTCGTTGGTGTGCAGGGTGGAAAAAACCAAATGTCCCGTTTGCGCGGCGCGAATGGCAATCTCCGCCGTCTCGAAATCGCGCACTTCACCCACCAGCACCACATCCGGATCGTGGCGCAACACCGAGCGCAGTCCGGCGGCGAACGTCAGGCCAATCTGATCGCGCACCTGAATTTGAACGGTGCCATCGAGCTGATATTCGATGGGGTCCTCAAACGTGATGATCTTACGGCCTTCGTCGTTGGCTTGCGCCAGGGCAGCGTAGAGGGTGGTGGTTTTACCGCTGCCGGTCGGGCCGGTGAGCAGCACCAGCCCTTGCGGTAATTGGGTGAGCTGCGTAAAGACGGACTCATGCGCCGGCTCCATGCCCAACTGGCCCAGATCGAGGAACAGGTTTTGCCGGCCCAGAAGTCGCAGGGCCACCGCCTCGCCGTGTTTGGTCGGCACGATGGAAACGCGCAGGTCGTATTCTTCGTCCCCGGTTTTCATGGCAATCCGGCCATCGTGGGGCAGCCGCTTTTCTGAAATGTTCAGCCCGGCCATGATCTTAAGGCGCGACACGACGGCCAGATGCAGATTGCGCATGTCCGCCGGCACCGGCACGGTTTCCAAAATGCCATCCACCCGGTAGCGCAGGCGGATGGTATTGGTATACGGCTCGAGATGGATGTCGGTGGCCCGCAGGCGCAACGCCTCCTGCAAAATCTGGTCCACGAACGCCGAGATGGTCGCTTCGATCGCGGAATCGGTGGCCTTGCCCTGCACATCGAACACAATCTCGCGGTCGAGTTCCACCCCGCCGCGTTCCTCGCGCAGGCGCTGAATCGTTTCGGCGCCGAGGCCAAAATGCTTCTTGATGACGGCGTGAATCGCGCTCGGCGTGGCGAGCACCAATTGGAAGCGCTGGTTGAGCAGCAAGCGGAGATTGCCGATCTCCATCTGCCGCGGCGGTTCGCTAAAGGCCAAAGTGATCGACTGGGCATCGCCTGCGATCGGCAACATGTGGTGATGGAAAATGAGTTTGATCGGGACCAACTCAAGCGTCTCACGTTTGAGTTCGAAGGTGGTTGGGTCCACGAACTCGAAGTGGCTGACCTCGGCGAGGGCCCGCCAGGTGTCCTCCTCGGAAGCGAAATTCAAGTCCACAATGGCCCGGTGCTGCGCCAGGTTGAGTCGTTTCTGGCGGCGGCGCACTTGTTCGAGCTGAGGCGCGGTCAGCTTGCCTTGGGCGACCAACAGGTCGCCCACTTCCCTTGGGGCGGGGCAGGAGTCTGGAGTCATTTGAGGGGTACCTCGACTACTTGCTTTGTATTCAAGGTAAGGACATTGGTCTGAACCGCCGTGTTTGTCAGCGTCAGAGTTTGCCAAGTCGCCTCCACCACAATTAAATTCGTTATTACGATTCCCCCCACTGGGACCCCCACCAATTTTTCACCCAAGCGAACGAGCGCATATTTCGGCCCGTCGCCAGTGCGATAGAAACCCTGATAGGTCAGTTCGATCTTCTGCGTGGTCGGCGGCGGCGGCGGCGGGGGCAACGTTGGGGTGGGGGTCGGGGGCGGAACGAAGTAGGTGGTCGTGAACAAATTCAAGGTGGCGGGATCCGCCAAGCCCTTCGGAAGGGGGAGGCGACGGAAAAGTCGTTCCAGTTGCGCTACTGGTACCGGCGTAGTCACCGTGGTCGGGTTCGCTACCGCCTCCCGAAATCGGGGCGCGCCGCCGCCAATGCCACTGCCGATGACCACGAGCAAGAGCAGCACCCACAGGCCCGCATGCAGGCTGGTGGAAAACCAGCGACTTCTCAGGGTTTCGCTCAACATGGCCGCTCCGGGTGTCGTTTCATTTCTGGAACACAAATCCCACCACGCGCAACGAGAGGCGCACTTCGTCCGGTTTCTCGGGCGCTTGTTTGCGCAGCTTGATCCGGTCAATGAACAAGGCGGGCTTGTTCGTCGACGAGGCGGGCAGACCCGCGGCCTCGATTTCATCCGCGCGCAACGGCAAGGTCTGCAAAAAGCGGGCAACATTGGCAATTGCACCGGTCAACTCGATTTGCATCGGCAGCCCGGCGAGCGCACGGCCGTTGATGGCGGGCGGGGTATTGGTCAGCGGCATCTGGGCGCCGATGAAATGGATGGTGGCCACCTTGGCGTGGATGGCCGTCGTCAACAAGTTATCCAAGAATGCCAGTTCGGCCCAGAGCAAGGCGGGTTCTCTCACTTCGGTGGACTGCTCCGGGAAGCCGGTGAGGACGGCTGGTTCCAGCACTACGCTTTCCTGCTTGGCCAGTCGCGTGAGCACGTCCATCCGCCGCCCGGCCTCATTTTGGTAATCCACGAGCTGGAACGGCGCGCTCAGTTCTGCCCGCAAAGCTTCGTCCAATTCGACCCGCGCCTGAGCCTGTTTGCGTGCGTTTTCGAACGCGGCCAGAGCGGTGCGCGTTTCCTTGAACTGGTTGGTCAGGCTCACGAAATCCAAGGTGAGCGCGTTGGTCTGGCCGAGCGCGGCGGCGAGCCGGCGCCAGGATTGATCGAGCGGCGCGTCGAGACTTTCGGCCTTGCGATCGAGCGGTATGAAGGCAAAAAGATAGATCAACCCCAGCACGCCCCCGAGGAGCGGGAGGATGCTGCGGCGCCGGGTTTCAGGATCGAGTCGCATCAGGTCAAGGTGCTGGACCGGTCTTGGCCGGGAAACGCCCCCCCGGCAGCGGACGTCCGGCGCGGACGGGGGCCGCTTGAAATTCCGTCGTCGCAAAATCCAGCGCGAGGGCAAAGTGGCGCTCCGGTAGAATCACCTTCGGGTCCGCCACCACGCGGCGGAGATCTTCCGACAGCAGATCCACCCGCTCGAACACCGGGGATTTTTTCAGACTGTTAACGACCAGGCTCAGCGTGGTGCGCGCCGCGTCCGCATCCTCGGGCACACACAATTCCGCAATCAGTCCGGGCCGCGCCGGCGCGGCATTGGTAAGCTCGCGCCGCCGGGGCCAGAACTCGCCGGCCGCCGCCTCGGTCACGGGTTTGTTCGTGGTCGCGGTCGGGATCGTGATCGGCGCCGCGAAGTAACTTTGCTGGTCGGCGATCAGCACGCACCACCAGCCGTGATTGCTCCGCGCCGCTTGCAGCAGGGCCAGCGCCTGCAAGGTGTCCACCGTGGCTTGCTGGCGTTCAAACAGTGGGCGGAGCTCAACGTACCCGCTCAATAATTCACGGGTCAGGCTGCTGTTTTCCTGCACGACGCCCAGGCCGGCTTGCACTTTGATCGTCAATGCCTGTTTGCTTTCAATCAGGTTGAGTCGTTGCCAGATGCCGAGCGTCAGCGCCACGAAACACGCGGCCAGCAAGAGTGCATTGAGAAACTCCAGCCGTTGCCGACTGAGGTGCTTTTTCCAGGCCAGCCGCCGGCTTGCCGGGAGCAGCGAGGCGGGTTGACGGCCTTGCCCCAGAGCCTGCAACGCCGCGCCGAGGGCGATCTCAAAACCCCGCGCCGGCAGCAACGCGGCCGGCGCGTTACTGGTGGGCCAGGGTTGAAATTTAAGGCCCGCGTGCCGGGCGAGATAATCGCGCAGGCCGGGTTGCTCGAACGCGCCGCCGGTGGCAACAAATTCGCCGGCCGGGTCGAGGGCGGTCCCATGCCACTCACTCAGTTGTCGCTTCAACTCCGCCGCCCAGCCATCGACGATTTCCGCAAAGCCGGACAGCGTTTTCTCGCCGGTAAAAAGATTGGTGCTGCGCTTGAGACCTTCGGCCGCCACCAGGGAGACGCGCCCCAGCCGCGCGATGGCCCGGGTAAAAAAATCACCCGCCATTGGGAAACTCGAGGCAAATACCCCCACGCCTTGGCGGATGGCAACCAGCGTGGTGTTTTGGGCGCCCGCGTGGACCAGCACCGCGTCGCGCGGGCCGGGTCGGGCGGCGTGCCACGCCGTCAGCAACGCATTGGCTGAGGTCGTGATTTCGCGAAATTCCTGATGGTCGAGGCCGAGCAGCGTGATCCGGGATTGGATTTCACCTTCCTGGCAAAATGTAACCCAAAAGCTCTGCCGGTTCTCCGCCAGCAGGGGCACGCGGGCGAAGTCGTAAACCATTACGCTCTCGCTCACGCCGCCGAGTTTGACGGTTTCCGCTTCAATAAGCAGACGGGCTTCCGCGTCGGGCACCGGCGGCAAGTCCACAATCTGCGAGACCGCGATTTGCTGCGGCAGTGCCAAGGCAAGCGGCGGTCGCCCCCAGTGGGCCACCGTGGCCTGCATGTGCGCCTGGAGTTCCTCGGCAGAAACCAGCCCCTCCTCTTGCAGGTCAATCGCCTCCTGCCGGCACAGGCGAAGTTTACCAAAGCGACTTTCCAACAGCAGCAGGCGGACGCAGCGACTGCCCGGGTCCACGGCGAGCACGCGGCGAATGGGTGGCTCAAGGCCGCGCGGCTTGCGGATGAATGGCGCGGACGTCACGTTACTTGGGTTTGGTACTGCCGGCGTCCTCGAAGATGACGCCATCCCCGGAGTCGTTCAGAATGGTGGCGGTTACGAAGACCAGCAAGTAGCGGGGGGTGTCGATGGCGGTCCGGCGACGAAACAACACGCCAATATAGGGCAGGCTGCCCAGGACCGGTACGGACTCGACCAACTCGGTGGTCTGGCGTTCCAAAACGCCCCCCATGGCCACGGTCTCACCGGACTTGACCACGACGCGCGTGGCCAAGTCTTGCGTGCGATATTCCGGCAATTTGATTTCAAAGGAGTTTTGTGGTACGCCGGTCGCACTGTAGCTGTAGATCGTACCGTAGGGTTTTACCTCCACATCGGTTTTCACGCTGGGATTGAGTGCGAGCAGAATATGCCGGCCGTCCCCCGCGATACTGGCCATCACGTTCAGTGAAGCGCCTGATGTGATTTTGGTGGGCTTGCCCGAGGGCACCCACGAAGAGGCGGTGACGTACTGGCCCACCGATTGTTGGACCTGATACTCTTCGTAGTAGTACTGCACCTTGCCGTCGTTGATGGTGGCCGGGCGATTGTTAATGACGGTCAGCCGCGGCGCGCTCAAGGTCTGGCCTTCGCCGCTTTGCTCGAGCGCGCTGATGGTGGCGGTGAGCGTTGATTGGTTGAAAATATTCGTAAACGTGTACTGAATTCCAAGGCCAAGGTTCTGCAGATTCTGGTTGCCGACCAGACCGGTGAAGTCCTGAGGCAGCCGGGCTCCATCCGTGGGTCGACCCGTTTCCCACAAAACGCCCAGTTGCATGAATGCCCCTTTGGACAGGGTGATGAACCGCGCCTCGATCAACACCTGTTGGATGGGTTGGTCGAATTCCTTGATGATCTTCTCCAGCACGTCCAATTGCTCGATCGAGCCGCGCGCCATGATCAGGTTGCGTTCATAATCGATCATGAATTTCGAGCCGGTGAACATGTTCGTGATGGCGCGCTCGATGGATGGGAGGGGGGGCGCTTCGTCGTTGACGAATTTCTTGAACTTCTGGCTCTCCGTGACCGTCGTCACCGTCGCCGCCGTGACCGTCGCCCGCGTCATGTCCTCCGACCCGAGCACCGCCGGCAGCACGAACCCCTTCCGCAATTTGTAAAACCGCACTTCCTCCATCAGTCGATTGGTGCTCTTGGTATCAATCATCCAAACGAGATCCTGGCCGACCTGAAACTGAACTTCGTAATTGCGGCCGACGTATTTGAAAAACTCGCCCAGCTTGACCTTGTCCAGATTGATCGTGAGCCGGTTCGTCAAAGCCGGCAGGGTCTTGTCCGCCACGATGTTGACCCCGGAGGACTGGCTCAGATTCATGATTACGGTTTCAAATGGAACGTTGTCGAGGTGAATGGAAACTTCCTTCTCGAGCACCTTGCCCATCGGCCCTTTGGCGGCATCAAAATCGAATAGCGGTCCTTGTTCGAGGATGGTTTTGCCGAAATTCTTGGGAATCCACGGCTTGCTTTCAATGAGGTCAATCGCGTCGCGCACGTCCTTGCGGGCCGGCAGGCCGTGGTCTTTTTTTTCCGTGATCAGGTCGATGGCGGTGGGATTGAAGGTGGCATTCTTGGCGTCGATGTTGCGAATCTCGTCCTCGAGGGCTTGTTCCCGCCGTTTCTTTCCTTGCTGGACCACCCACGTATTGAGTCGGAGCAACATCGCGTTAGTGGGATTGAACTGCACCAACCCGGCCGACTTCGCTCGCGCTTCCTCCCACTCATTCTTGTTCGCCAGTCGGAATACTTCCTTGATTTCCGAATCATAAACCGGGTCGTACTCAACCTTTCCGGTGTCCAACAACCCGTTGGGCGGCGGGGCGGGGGGCGTGCTCGTGGGTAAAATCGACGCGGGAGGATTGGTTGCCGGTGGCGGGGTGGCTGCCGGTGGGAGGGTGGCTGCCGGTGGGAGGGTGGCCAAGGCCGCCGGCGGATTCGTTGGGGCAACGGTCGCAGCGGGCGGTTGGGCCACAACCGTGGCCGCGGGCTTGGGTCCTGATTTCGACGCCGTTTGTTTCGTTTGCGGTTTTGGTCGCTGGCAACCCGTGAGGAGTACCAGCGTGACGGTAATCAGGCTCAGTCTTAGCATGTCGGGCAATCCTTGCTGCATTGTTCGGCAACGAATTGTCGCCTAAATGAAGCAACGAACTCAAGCGCTAGAAACATTTTTTTTATTTGTGAGTGACCCTTTCCAGAGCGACGGGACGTGACTCGGGTTGGCGAAGCCGTCCGGTGCTGAGTTTGGACGCGCGAGGCCCCAGATAATTCGATCTTCCGCGCGGGGCATGGTGCCGGCGACCTGGTCCTGGGGCCACGGTTGTCCCGCGGACGAGCGACTCACCGACGTCGCTGCGTGGCGCGTTTCATTTCGCGCTCGGCCTCCTGCCGCTTCAAATCTTCCCGCTTGTCGAATACCGCCTTGCCTTTGCCGACCCCGATCGAGACTTTCACCCGGCCATTCTTCCAGTAAAACGCCAGCGGAATGAGCGCGTTGCCTTTGACCGACGCCAGTTCAAACAGCTTACGGATTTCCGATTTATGCAGCAGCAGCTTGCGCGCGGCCTTGGGCTGATGGTTCTGGAGATTCCCGTGCGAGTATTCGTCAATGTGCGCGTTGTGCAGAAAAACTTCGTGGTGTTCCACCCGGGCGTAGGCATCGGCAATCTGGCCTTTGCCGGCGCGCAACGCCTTCACCTCCGTCCCGTGCAAGACAATCCCGGCCTCGAAGGTTTCGAGGATCTGGTAATCGCGGCGGGCTTTTGCGTTTTTAACGATGTCAGCCATAAACGGCAACAGCCAGAGGGTGATTCCTCTGGCTGCGCTTAATCAAGTTGATTGTCGCGGCTCAGTGCTTCTTGCGCTTCTTGGGCATGGGCCGGGTGAGTTCCACGGGCTCGGGCAAATCCCAGCCAATCTTCTCCTCAATAATCTCGCGCAAGGCCACATCCGCCATGCCGAGGTTGGTGGCATCCGCGATCAAGGGACGGTTCGAGCCGCCGCCGCCGGAGTTGAGCTGGCGCACGCGGCGCGAGACCAGATTGATGAGTACGTTGGGGTTGCCAACCTTTTCCAGAGCTTTTTTGCAGAGTTCAGCGTTCACAGTTTTAATCAGTCCGAATCGAGCGCGACAGAGTAACCAACGCCGGCCCAGGCGCAATACAAAAAACAATCAACTTGCGCGCGGTGCCGCATTTTCCTAAAACAACCGCCCCATGCCGCGTATAAACCAGAAGTCAGAAGTCAGAAGTCAGAGATCAGCCGTCCGCCCTCCAGCCTTCGATCTGGCGTCGTACCTCGAAACGCGCACCGTCGCTGTCAACGCCGCGATGGACCGGTTTCTGCCGTCGGAAAAAGCCAAGCCCGCCACGATCCACCGCGCCATGCGCTATTCACTGTTCGCCGGCGGCAAACGGATGCGGCCCGCCCTCGTCCTCGCGGCGGCGGAAGCTTGCGGCGGACATGAGGCCGACGCCCTGCCGCTGGCTTGCGCCGTCGAGTGCATTCACACCTATTCGTTGGTGCATGACGACCTGCCCGCGATGGACAATGACGATTTCCGTCGGGGCAAACCGACCAACCACAAAGTCTTTGGGGAAGGCATTGCCGTGCTGGCCGGCGACGCGCTATTGACTCAGGCGTTTGAGATTGCCGCGCAGGCGAAAGGCTGGCCGCGTTATTCGCATCGCGATCTGATTCTGGAAATCGCGAAAGCCTCCGGCTCGCTCCAACTCATCGCGGGGCAGGTGGCCGATCTCGAAGGTGAAGGCAAGAAAACTTCTGCCGCGCATTTGAAATACATTCACGAACGCAAGACGTCCGCCCTGCTTTGTTGCTCCGCCCGGCTCGGCGGCATGAGTGCGAACTGCTCCGCCGCGCAACTTCAAGCACTCACCGACTTCGGCTACCAGGTCGGGCTCGCGTTCCAGGTGATTGACGACATCCTCGACGTCACGCAAACGAGCGAGCAGCTCGGCAAAACCGCGGGTAAGGACACGAAAGCGCAGAAGGCCACTTACCCTTCGATTATCGGGCTGGCGCGATCGCGCAAGATTGCGGCGGAATTGACCGCCAAAGCGTTCGCCGCTTTGAAGCCGTTCCAGGGCCGGGCCGTTGCCCTCGAAGCGCTGGCGGAATTTCTTTTGAAGCGGGATCGTTAAGCCTCGCGGACAGGCTCGCTGTCACCGGGCCAACGGACGCTTCCGGCCAGCTCCTTGCTCTGCCTTGGGATTTGGGAGCCGCGGGCCCAGACGACGTGCGGTTTTTCCTGGTTCAATATTCATGGGTGAAAACCTATCAACCCTGTTGATGCGGAAAGGAAGCCTGAAGTGGAAGCTTGTTATGCCATTCATGATAGTCCGCAACTTGCGCCCGAATAACTGTCAGGCCGATTGCGCGCGTGAGCAATTGTCAGCTACACTTTCAAAAACAATATGAACACAACAGAGGATGCTATTCTTCGCGGTCGAGTTTCTACCTCCGCGCTTTCGATGGCGTTGATTACTTGTTCAGCTCTGTGGCATCTCAGCGCCTGCATTTATTTCGCGACCAGCGGGTTCAGAAGTGATTGGTCGGCGACCCCTTTACTGTGGATGCTCACGGTGACTCTGACTCCGGCGATATGTTTCGCAGGTGGCATGATTTTGGTGGCGGCTCGAAAGCGTGGCCAATTTGGAATGCTTGAGTGGTGGGCGTTGGCTGCCACTTTACTACCGGTGACTCTGGGATCGTTACTGTCATTTTGGGCTGTCAGGGTTTTGTTCACCATGAGCGGAGTGTGAAACGTCTAAATCGCGTTGGGGTTTTGGTTTTGGGTTTCCCGCAGGCTTGACCCAGCGACGCCAATATAGAAGAGTCGTTCGGACAACAGCGACGCCCTCTGGAGTAGTCGTTAGAGGGTCAAGCCCCGCCCGGCGGGTCGGTCGTAAGTTCAAAGTCGTTACGACGACTGGTCGTTAGCAGACCTGACCCGCCGGGGCGGGAAAACCAAGCAACATGGATAGTGAAAACCTACGGGCTGCACCATCCGAATCGGGCCACAAACTTTTTTGCGGCGACGAAGTTATTCACGGTCTGCGGCGGGCGCTTTCCGCACCGCACGCCACCAGCCCATGAATAACTTCGGATTACCTATATTATTCGTTAGGTGCCTTCGAGATTTTTATGCGATGGGAAGACCAAGAATTGAATCACGAGACGCCGGAGAATAAGTTCCCGGAGGTTTTATTCGCGGGACTTGGTTTGCTCGGATACGCATCGAGACATCAGGACGAGTATTTGCGAGTTGACCAAAAGAAGCTGGACGCGATGGTTGCAGATGGCACTTTGAAGCGAGCGACGGGTGTCCGGATTGACCGGCTTTGTCTGCATTTTCGTTTATTTTGTCGGCTCGGTCCTGGCGGCGACCATTATCCGACGTTAGGCATTACTCATTTTTGGCAGGATTCGGTAAGCCTTTACGCGGTTTTTTATTTTTCACCGAAAAACGAGTGGCTTGAGATTATGGTTATTCACGCACCGGCACCTAACACCTGAAGTTATGTAGTTAACCCGGAGCGCAGCCGAGGGTTAATTGCATTCCCGGGTTGAACGAATCCGCGGCCAAGGTACAGGAGATCTCGCTACGCCGCTTCGGCTTTTTCGGCAGGACGGTCTTTGCGATTTGTTTTTCCGACCCTACCCCGATCCGCTCTCCGTCTGACGTTTGCCGGAGTGATTGGCGACCAAGTCCCGGGCGGGGGGGCTGAGACATCACAATTTAGAAGAGAACATCGAAATGTTTATGCCGCCTGCGTAGAGAGGCGGAAGTCTGGCTAGCTGAATCAGGCCTTTTCGCTACTGCCCTGCGTAATAGGCTTCCACTTTCGGTCCGACGTCCTTGTAACTGCTGTCCACTTCGTAGATAAGTTTGAACTGTTCGATGGCGTCTTCTTTCTTGCCCATGTTCTCAAAGACGCAGCCAAGGTTGTAGATCAGCTCCTTCTTCTCATCGTCAAATGCCAGCTTTTCCTTGATCGCGTTTTGCAGGGTCTTGGCGGCGAGGTCAAACATCTTCCGCTTCGCGAAACATTGCGCGAGATAATTCATCGCGGGGAGGCGCTTGTGCGGATTGCTCTGCGCTTTCTGAAATTCCGCAATCGCTTCCCCGATCTTGCCGGCCTGAAAATTGAGCACACCCATTTCGTACCGGATGGCCAGGTCGGTGGGGTATTTCTCCACCCGCTTTTGACATTCGGCGACCTGGAACGCGAGTTTCTCCGCCTGGATCAGCGCCGCTCGCTCGGCGTAGTCCGGGGCGGCCACATCGAGCTGTTCGACTTGGTGCTCAAACCGGCGCACGTTGGTCTCGGCGATGGCCCGGTCCAGTCCGGCGTCCGCACCCTGGTCGGTGACTTTGAGTCGCTCGTAATAACTCAGCGCCCGGTCGAACTGCTTTTTCTGGGTGTAAAGCTCAGCCAGCGAACGGAGCAGTTTGGGCTGGTTCGGCTCCTTCCCGAGGCGTGCTTCGTATTCGGCAATCAGGCGCTCGGCCGTATCCTCGGTTTTGTGGACGCGCTGGCCCTGTTCCAGCTCCACGGCTTCCTCCTCGTTGCGCAGGATGTCGCGATAGGAACCTTCGCCCGTGGCCAGTTCGTTGTAACCGCCTTCGGCCAGGGTGCGCCGCGCGGAAATATTCTTCAGGGCCTGTGCGAGGTCGGCGTCGCCGGGGAACAGCTGCAGCGGTTCGGTCAGGACTTGCTCGGCACGTTTCACGTTGCCAATGTCTGCGAGCGCGTTGGCCAACTGGATCGCAAACGCTTTGTCTTTGGGTGAATTCTTGACGAGCATTTCCAGCGACATGACGATCGTCTGCGGCATTTCCAAGGCTGTCGCCGCCTCGACGATCACCTTGTGCGCGCCGGAGTTGGTCGGGTCGGTATCCAACACCTGCTCGGCGATGGCCATGGCTTCCGCTGGGTTTTTGCCCAGTGCCATCTGCGCCTTGGCCACTTGCGGCGCCGACCCGGCGCTGCTGAAAACCTTCTTGAAGAATCCGGCCCCACCCTTGGCGTCCGCCTTGCCCAACTGCGATTTCCGCAGCGCCCGGCGGCATTCAAAAACCGCCGGTTCCCGCGCCAGCACCTGGTGGAAGAGGGCAATCGCGTAATCAAAATTCTCCCGGGCCAGCGCATCATTGCCCTTGGTGAAAAGCGGCCGCAGGTCGCGCGGAATTTCGTTCACACTCTTTTCTGGCATGGCGACGCAATGTAAACCGAGCGCCGTCCAGAAAGCCAATCCATTTCCGCGGCGGTGCGAGACGAGGGGTGGCGGCGTTCACCGCTTCCCCAACTTACGGCGCACGATTTTGTCGCCGCATGGCTTCGGGCCCGTCGCGTCGAGCAACCGGAAGCTCGGAGCCGGAAGTTCGTGCGTCTGGGCTGGTCGGGGAAATCCGCAGCGGCCGGGGCGACCGCAGCCCCATGTTGCTGGTGTCGGCAACCACCGGGGCCGGGGGGGGCCGTCGCGGCGAATTCACCTCGCGGTCACGCGTTTGTCACCTGGCGTTGCTAGAATAAGTACGTATGACGTGCCGTCATTTCAGGAATCAAGTGCCGCGCGAATACGCCGATGAACTGCGCGATGCCGATCCGTTGCCGTGCGAAGTGTGTGATGCACTGCCGCATCGGCAGGGAATTGTCACCGTGAGTTCGCCGCCAATGATACCGACGCGGCTCGAACCACCGCAAAACGCCCAGGGCAATTGGTCGCCCCGGCCGTTCGGTCCAGAAGCCGGGGCGGTCTACTCGGGGCAGGCGGCCGCAATTGCGGCTAGGGACTAGGCGTGATCCGCGGTTAATCTGTGAATGTTGCGCGCTCGCTGGATCAGATTGCGAAGTCGTTGTACTCCGGCTTCACGACTTCCAGTGGGGGAAACAACATGCCCGCCGCCACGGTCGCGTTTGTTCCCTGTTCGATGAGAATGAACGAGCCCGTTAGCCGGTTCGCGGTGTAGCCGTCGAACACCAGCGGCTTGGAGGTTTTCAGGCGGATTTCACCCAAGTCGTTCAAGGCGAGTTCGCCCGGGGCGGGTTCGCTTTCGAAGTTGTGGATGTTGACCCGGCTTTCCAGCGCCGTCACGATCGCTTGCACCGTTTGGGTGGTGTGCTTGAGGAAAAATTTCCGGCCTGCCTGCAGCGGGCGCGGGTGCATCCAGGAAACGCGCGCGTGCAGTTCGGTGTTCATGCCCGGAAGATTTTCCAGGCCGACGATCATGTCGCCCCGGCTGATGTCGAGGTCGTGTTCCAGGACGAGCGTAACCGATTGCGGGCAGAACGCCTGCGCCAGCGGGCCGGCGAGCGTCCAGATTTCCTTCACCGTACTCTTGAGGCCACTGGGTAATACCATGACTTTCTGGCCGACTTTCACCACCCCGCCGGCGAGCTGTCCGCTCAAGCCCCGGAAATCATGGAGCTTTTTATCGGTCGGATTATTCGGGCGATTCACCCATTGTACGGGAAAGCGAAAGGCACTCAGGTTCCAGTCGCTCGCAATGTGGACGTTTTCCAGATGCCCGAGCAACGTCGGGCCTTCGTACCACGGCGTGTGTTTGGAGGCGTCCACCACGTTGTCCCCGTTCAGCGCGCTCAAGGGGATAAACTTCACGTCCTTGAACACGTCGAGCAGCGGCAGGAAATCCTCGAACTGATCGCGGATTTCGAGGAAGCGCTCGCGATTCCAATCCACTAAATCCATCTTGTTTACCGCGATGACGAGGTGCGGAATCCCCAGCATGGCCGCGATAAACGTGTGCCGACGGCTTTGTTCGATCACGCCCTGGCGCGCGTCCACCAGGACGACGGCCAGGTTGGCGGTGGATGAACCGGTGACCATGTTGCGGGTGTACTGCACATGGCCCGGCGTGTCGGCGACGATGAACTTGCGGCGCGGCGTGGCGAAGTAGCGGTAGGCGACGTCAATGGTGATGCCCTGCTCCCGTTCCGCGCGCAGGCCGTCGGTGAGGTTTGCCAGGTTAATCTGGCCGCCGCCGGTGATGTCGGCCGAGCGTTCGAGCGCCTCGATCTGATCTTCCATCAGCGACTTCGAGTCGTACAGCAGCCGGCCGATGAGCGTGGACTTGCCGTCGTCGACCGAGCCGCAGGTGTTGAAGCGGAGAATTTCGATGGGATGAGGCGAGTGGGGCATGGAGAAAAGGGCGTTATTCTGGTGGGCAAATTAACGGAATGGCTTCGCGTTTGTTGCGCCGGTACACGCGGAAATCTTCGCGGTCAACAGTAATGACGGGATGGTTGGGGAACAGTTCGCTCATGCGGATGAGGCATCAGTCGGCGAAGTCGGGGCGCTGATCAGCGTAGCGCGTGGCTAAAGCTTCTAATTGAGACAGGTGATCGTTGCAATCAAAACTCAAAGTGACCATTTCCAACCGCAGCAATTCAAAGACGTACTTGGCATTCGTATGAAAAGCGCATTCGGACAGCACGGATTCACAGGTGAGCAGTGGTCCCGTCAATTGGCCGGCCAGGTTTACGGCCCATTCATGGTGTTTGTCGCCACGATTGATAAACGCTACCAGCAGTCCCGTGTCGGCGATCCCAATCATGTTTTGGCGGCATAACCTTTACGCTGGGACAAATCCTTGGGGCCCTTCATGATTCCCGCCAGCCGCATGAACGGCTTGTCCGCTTTGGTGGATTTGGCCTTCTCCAGTTGTTCGCGGACAATCTGGCCCTGGGAAACCCCAATGCGGGCCGCCGTTCGTTCCAGCCAGGTGGAAAGCTCTTTGTTCAGCCGGACTGTAATTGTCTGACTCATTTGCCAAAAGTGTAAGTGCAGCCTTGACGCGCGGCAAGGGTTAGAAATATCCCGCTTTCTTGCGATCTTCCATCGCGGCTTCCGACGACTTGTCGTCGGCCCGCGAGCCGCGTTCGGTCACGCGCGCGGCGGCGATTTCGGCGATGATGTCGTCCACGGAATCGGCGGGCGATTCCACCATGCCGGTGCTGATAATGTCGCCGATGGTGCGCACACGGACCACCATTTCCTTCACCGGTTCGTTGGCTTTCGGCGGCAGGATGTCGGAAACCGCCAGCCACTGTCCGCCGCGGCGGACGCATTGCCGCTTGTGACTAAAATAGATCGTGGGGACTTCGAGTTGCTCGCGCTTGATGTATTCCCAAACGTCCATCTCCGTCCAGTTCGACAGCGGAAACGCGCGCATGTGTTCGCCGGGATTCACGCGGGCGTTGTAAAGATTCCAAATCTCCGGTCGCTGATTTTTGGGATCCCACTGGCCGAAAGCGTCGCGGAAACTGAAAAAACGTTCTTTGGCCCGCGCCTTTTCTTCATCGCGGCGCGCGCCGCCGATGCAACAGTCAAAACGAAATTCTTCAATCGCCCCCAGCAGCACCGGGGTTTGCAGGCGATTGCGGCTGATCTCCCCGGGCGACACGTGCGCCTGTCCTTGCTTGATGGCCTCCTCGACGGTGCGGACGATCAGCTTTGCGCCCAGCTCCTGCGCCCGTCGGTCGCGAAATGCGATCAACTCCGGAAACTCGTGACCGGTTTCGATGTTGAGAAACGGCAGCGGCAGATCGCACGGGCGGAACGCCTTTTCCGCCAGTCGCAGCAGGCAGATGGAATCCTTGCCGCCGGAGAAGAGCAGGGCTGGGCGCTCAAATTCACCGGCGACTTCCCGCATGACGTGAATCGCCTCCGTTTCCAGATATTGCAAATGATCCAAATGATACGAACTCATGAAAAAGTTATCAGGGTTTGGCGGCTTCGGCCCGGGAGCTTGGATTGTTCATGGGTCGCTGCCGGATCGATTCAAGCCAGCCGTCGGTGAGTCTGCCCGATCGGGTGCCGATTTGAAGCAGATTCGTCAGCGCTCAAATCCCCGACCCCATCTTTTCCCCGCCCCAGGCCGCGTGCAGGCCGCATTCGCGCTTCTCGTCGGCTTTCGCGGGATCGAAGTAATCCCACTCGTTGGGCAGGTGGTGTTGTTTGAGGTAAGCTTCCATCTCGGCGTCGCTCCAGTAGAAGACTGGACTGACTTTAACTGATTTGAAGTTTCGGTCTTCAGAAACGATGTCGAGCTCCGCCCGGTTGGGGTTTTGCACTTTGCGCAACGCCGTGATCCAGACTGTGGGCGCGAGTTCTTTCATGCCCCGCTGAAAGGGTTCGAGTTTCATTACTGCGCTGAACTCCTTCAACGCTTCCTCCTGATCGGTCGTCGGAATCGGGCCGTGGATCGCATCGCGATGGGCGGGCGTCATCTTCGGCACGTACGCTTTCAGGTTCAATTTGAGCAACTGCTTCAACTGCTCGGCATGGAGGTAAGTCGCGGGGCGATTGTAACCGTGGTCGGCCCACAGCACCGGGATGTCCGGCTGCGCCTGGGTGGCCAGATGCAGGACGACCGCTTCATACGGGCGATAATTCGTGGAAACCACGGCGCGGCCTCGGGCCTGCGCGATGGCCCACTTTACGATTTCGAGCGCGGACTGGTTCCGGAGTTCGACGTTGGCTTTAGTAATTTGGTCGGCCGTCATGATTCAGTTTCAAAAATAAACGATGTTCTTTGGGTCGTATTCGTCCTCGATCCGTTTTCTCCAACCGTAGCAACGAATCAACTTCGCGTTCACGACTGCTTCACCATAGATCACGCAGCGCGTAGGTTCCAAATACTCCAGGCGCTCAAGCGGAGTCCGCTTGCGCCAGAACGCCGTGGTCGCCGCCAGTTCTTCGTCAACGGTCTTGAAGAGCTGGAACGGCTCTCGCGAGCGATCATTCCATTTGACTCTTGGCTCCGGCGTCAGTTGTTCAACCCAGTTCAAATTCAAAATCTCCTGGCTTGGGTTGACCTGGCTTCGGCGATACCGGCCGACGCAATTTCAAGCGGACTCTCATTAGCACCGGGCTTCAGCCCGGTGAAAAGGTGCGTGCGACGGCCCAGCCGTTTTAACGGCTTGGTTGGGGTGGCGCGCGGAAAACGGTTGAAACCGTTCCCCGCTTTCGTCGTGCGATTCACCCGGCTGAAGCCGAGTGCTAATGAAAACGAATTCCCGCGGTCGAGTGCGGACTGGGGTCGCAACTCGGCGTTGGCTTTGGCGATTTGACCGGCCGACATGATGGCGCTAGCGGGTTGCAGTGGCCGGCTCCTTCAGCAACTCCCGGTCGCACCAGTCGCCGAAACGTTCGTTGCCATTACGTTCCTTGGCGTATTGCGCGAGCACGGGGCGGAGTTCGTTTTCGATGTCGGCGTCTTTCATCATGTCTTTCCAGACGCGGTTGAGGCGCGTGCCGGACGCATTGCCGCCGAGCCAGACTTGATAGCGGCCGGGCGCTTTGCCAACGAACGCGATCTCCGCCATGTACGGTCGGGCGCACCCGTTCGGACAACCGGTCGAGCGGATGATGATTTCCTCGCCGCCGAGGCCGAGGTCGGCGCAGAGTTTTTCAAGGCGCTCGATCAAACCGGGCAACATGCGTTCGGATTCCGCCAGGGCCAGGCCGCAGGTGGGCAGGGCGGGGCACGCCATCGAGGCGGCGAGCAACACCGACGCCTGATTTTCCGTCTTCACTCCGTGCGCCGCCAGCAGCGCATTGATGACGGTTTTGTCGGCTTCCGTCACGTTTGCCAGAATCACGTTTTGATTCGCCGACAAACGGAACTCGATGCCGGCACATTTTTCCGCCACCTGGCGCAGTGCGGTTTTTTGCGCGTCCTTCACGCGACCCATCTCGACGAACAGGCCGAGGAACCAAGTGCCATCCACCGCCTTCCGCCAACCGTAGAGATCACTCATCGTCGTGAACCGATAGGGCCGCGCAGCGGCCAGCGTGAGGCCGGCGCGCTGGTTCACTTCGGCGCGCATGAAATCCACGCCGCGCTCGGCGACGACATATTTCAGCCGGGCGTGCTTGCGGTCGGTGCGGTCGCCGAAATCGCGATGAATCGTCAACACCGCTTTTGCCACGGCCACAAGTTTGTCCGGCGGGAAAAAGCCAATCACATCCGCGAGGCGCGGGTACGTCACAGTGTTCCCATGGCTGCGTCCCATGCCGCCGCCGACCGCGAGGTTGTAACCGACGAGCTGATCGTTCTCGACGACGGCGATGAAGCCGAGGCAGTTGGTGAAAACGTCCAGGTCGTTCACCGGTGGAATGACGAACGCGATTTTGAATTTCCGCGGCAGATAAGTTTTGCCGTAGAGCGGGTCCACAAAGTTCTGGTTCACCGCGTCCTCGTTGTCGAGTTGCACGCCATCAATCCAGATCGAGTGATACGCCTTGGTCTGGGGTGCGAGCGCCAGCGCGACTTGGTGGCAATCTTGGAAAACCTGTTCGCGCGCCTGGGTGTAAGCGGGGGTCGGCGGGGCGAGGACGTTGCGGTTTACATCCCCGCAGGCGGCGAGAGTGGAGAGGAGCGAGTCGTTAATCCTTTTGATGAGCGGTCGCAGATTTCCCTTGAGCACGCCGTGGAACTGGATGCTCTGCCGGGTGGTGATGCGCAGCGTATTATTGCCGTACGTCGTCGCGAGCTCGTCGAACACGCACCATTGCCTGGCCGTCATCACCCCACCCGGAATCCGACCCCGGATCATCATGATGTATTTTTTGCCCGTCTTGCGCAGGTCACGATCGTCCTGCTGATACGAGCCGTGAAACTTGAGGAACTGATTGTCGTCCTCGGAGAAGTGGTCGGCCTTCGGATCCGCGAGCGTGGCCGCAATGGTGCCGGCGAGGGTTGGGATCGCCGCCTTGATGATCTCGTTGTGCGTTGGCTTCGGTGACGTCGGGGTCTCACTCATAAAACATTAGGTTACCAGCTTGGCATGGTTGGGTTCGAGAAAATCTTTAGCCCCGGAAGAACCGCCACCAAACGACCAATAACATCGGGCCCATGAACGGCAGCGTGAACCGGAATAGGTAGCCCAGGAAGGTTGGGGTCCGGACTTTTTGCTGGTCGGCGATGGCCTTGACCATGAAATTCGGGCCGTTGCCGATGTAGGTATTCGCGCCGAAAAACACCGCGCCCACGCTGATGGCGACCAGATTGGCGGCTTGCGTCGACAGCAGGTGTTGCATGTTCGAATCCTGCGCCGCCCCCATCAAGGCGCTCAGAAAGCTCAAATAGGTCGGCGCGTTGTCGAGCACGCTGGAAAGGCCGCCGCTGCCCCAGAAGAAAAAGGCGGGCGTCGGCGCGCCCAGTTTCGCGGCATTGAGCTGCAACCAATCCAACGCTGGCATCATCGTGGCGAAGATGCCGAGAAACAGAATGGCCACTTCCCGGATGGGATGAAAATTGAAATGGTTGGCCGCATGCACTGGCTTTCCCGTGGTAAAGTAAGAACCCATCGCCGCTGCCACCATGAGGGCCTCGCGCAAAAACAATGGTTCTTTGATGAACACGGCACCCAGAATCGCCGCCAGAAAACCAACGTTGGGCCACCCATCAATCCGCCAATGCTCGCGCGCGGTTTCCCTTTCGCGAATCGGCTGCGGCGCCCGGCGAAAATTCAAGCTGTCCACCACGAAAAACATGGCCAATAAGATACCCACGCCGGTCGCCCACATCGGCCAGCAGTGCTCCGCCACCCACCAAAAGGGGATCCCTTTCAAGAAGCCGAGGAATAACGGCGGATCGCCGATCGGCGTCAGGCAGCCGCCCACGTTGGAAATAATGAAAATGAAAAAGACAATGTGATGCGCGGTGACCCGGTACTTGTTCATCCGCATCCAAGGTCGAATCAGCAGCATCGAAGCCCCGGTTGTGCCCAGCACATTCGCCAACCCCGCGCCAAACAGTAGAAACATCACGTTCACCCAAGGGGTCGCTTCGCCTTTGACCGAGATATGGATGCCACCCGCCACCACGAACAGCGCGCCAATGAGCGCAATGAAGCTCACATATTCGTGCGCCACGGCGAGCACGCGCGGACCGGCGTGCAGGTCGAACAAGTAATAGCCCAGCGTCACGGCGGCGAGGGCGCCGGTGACTTTCGCGTAATGTTTGGCCCACCAGTCCGCAAACCACAACGGCGCCAGCGCGATGGCCCCGAGCAAGATACCAAAGGGCAACATCATCCAAGGGTTGGGTGCAATGACAGCGTCGGGCATGGCAGCAAGCATTTGCGGCAAATCGAATTCTGGTCAATCAAATCCCGGTGGCGGCAGTGTTTTTCATCTTGAGGAGTGCGGCTGGTCGAGGCCGACACAGCCGCGCTCCGGCGCAAAATGAGAATTGCCGAGTTGCGGCCGATCGGCCTCGAATCGCCCGAGGGCAAAAGGGAGCGGCGGGCGAAACGCCGCTCCCAGCCCGATCGGACTACTTCCTGCCGCAGGGCGTGGAATTCTTGGGCCCGGGTTCATTCGGCCAGCGACAGCAAACCGGTGCTGCGTTCCCGGATGAGGGCTTGGCGGCCAACCTTGAGCCGCGCCGCCCGCGCCTTTTCCTCGAAGAGCACCGGTAAGAGCAGCAGCGGGTACGGGGTGAGCCATGCGAGCGCGGCGGCGTCATTGGCGGCGCGTTGTAAACCTACGTTCTGTTCGAGGTTGGTGGTGCGGTCCAGCTCCCGGGCGAGCAAGCGGTTCTTGAGCTGGTCCAGCTCCGTCGCGGCCATTCCCCGGAACGCCCCGCCCGCGAGTCCGGGCGGCGCCAATAGCGTCGCCGGAGCGAATGGTGTCGCGCTCCGGTTGTCGTTCGTCTTCATCATTTTTCCTTTCGCTGAAACTGGTTGATTCTCTTGGATACAAACAAAAAACCCGCGATTGACTGGCAATCGCGGGTTTCTTGAAAAAGTTGGGTTCGTTAATCAGGAACTCAAGCCCGCGATGCCAAAGCCGAGAGAGTGACGCGTCCATCGGGACGTACACCCGCCGACGCACATCGGCTTTTGCATTTTATTAATCGCAGTTTTCATTCCGTCGGGGAGAAGGAAACACTATTCCTGCGGACTTGTCAAAAAAATTCTGGGCAACGTTGGGGCGCACTGGCGCGGCAAAAGCCCGGCCCGGCCGTTGAATCTGCGCTTGCCCCCAGCAAAGCGCTGGCAGCAAGATGTCCGCAGCCGAATTCCGGATGAACGTCACCAACATGGTTGAGATCAGCGTCGTACTGCCGTGCCACAACGAACAGGATAATTTGCAACCGCTGGTCGCGGCCATTGGTGCGGCGCTCAATCCTTTGGGGCGGCCGTTCGAAATTCTCGTCACGGATGATGCCAGCAGTGATGGCAGTTGGGCCTTGCTGCAAAAAATCGCGGCGACCGAACCGCGCTTGCGCGCCCAGCGCTTCACCCGCCAATCCGGGCAATCGGCGGCGCTCTGGGCCGGCATGAAGGCCGCGCAAGGAGACATAATCGTCACGCTCGACGCGGATTTACAGAATGACCCCGCGGATTTGCCGAACCTGCTGGCCGGTTTGCAACGGGCCGATTGCGTCTGCGGTTCGCGCGTCGCCGCCCGGCGCCACGGCGATAATTTCATCCGGATTGCCTCGTCCAAGATTGCCAACTGGGTGCGGAATCAACTCTCCGGTGAAACAATCAGCGACGCCGGGTGTTGTTACCGCGCCTTCAAACGCGAATGCATCGCAGACGTCAAGTTCTTCAACGGCGCGCATCGTTTTCTGCCGACGCTCATCAAGATGGAAGGCTTCACCGTCGCGGAGGTCGCCATCCGTCATCACCCGCGCACGGCGGGCGAGGCTCATTACGGCGTGTGGAATCGATTGTTCAAATCCTTTGGCGATCTGCTGGCCGTGCGCTGGATGAAAAAGCGAATGATCCGCTACCAGATCGCCGAACGTGTCGGCCCGCCTGGCGCGGAATGAATCCCATATCCCGCGCCACATGGCTGGGGCGGCTGGTACGTTTAATCTTGCCACCGCTTCACCGCATCCAGTTCAATCTGAGCGAACTTTATGGCTACTAAAACCATCATCAAACCTGCGAAATCACCCACGGCCGTCGGGCCGTATAACCATGCCGTGCGCGTCGGTGACCTGTTGTTTTGCGCCGGACAGATTCCCATCAGCCCGGCCGACGGCAATTTGGTTGCCGGCGACATCAAGGTGCAAACCGAGCGCGTGCTGGAAAATGTGAAGGCGATTCTCGACGACCAGAAGCTGACCTTCGCGAACGTGGTGAAAAGTACGGTGTTCCTGACCGACCTCGCGAACTTCGCGGGCATGAACGAGATTTACGCCAAATATTTCACGGGTGATTTTCCGGCGCGTTCAACGATCCAGGTCGCCGCACTGCCCAAGGGCGCAAGCGTGGAGATCGAAATCGTGGCGCACTTTTAATCATTTGTCGCAGCCGACGTAAGGAGGCTCAAACGCAGAAGTCGGAGGGCAGAGGAAAGTCATAGCCGCCTCACGTTGTCTCCTACGATAAAAAAACAATGCCGCTTGGATTCCAACTTTTGCTCGCATTCCTGGTCGGTGGCGGTCTCGGCCTGCTCATCGGCTGGTTGCTCGCGCGCGGCAAGCAGGTGGCCGCTCCGGCGGACCAGCGGTTGGAGCAAGAGCTCCGGCAGCAGCTCACCCAACGGGAAGGCGAGTTGAGCCAGAGTCGCGCCGAACTGGTCGGAATCAAGACCTCGCTCGCCACCGCCCAGGCTAATCAAACGAGCGCGGAACGACTGCTGGCGGATCAACGGGCGCTGCATGAACGCGCGTTGGCGGACGCCCGAGAGTCGCAGGCGAAGGCGCTGGTGGATTTGCGCGAGGCCTTCAAAGCTTTGAGCGCCGATGCGCTCAAGCAAACGGCGCCGGAGTTCCTGCGCCTGGCAGAGCAAAGCTTTGGCAAATTTCAGGAGACGGCCAAGGGTGACCTCGCGCAGCGACAGGAGGCGATCAAAGGCTTGGTCGAACCACTCAAGCAACAGCTGGACACCTACCAGAAGCGCCTTCAACAAAGTGAGACGGCCCAAGCCGACTCGCTGGGCAAAGTGAAGGAACAACTCACGGCGCTCGCTGCTTCCTCCCAGTTATTGGCCGTCGAGACCGCGCAATTCCGGTCCGTGCTCAAGTCGAATCAAGCGCGCGGGCGCTGGGGGGAGGAGACGTTGCGGCGGGTGGTCGAGGCGGCGGGCATGAGCGCGCATTGCGATTTCACCGAGCAGAAGTCCGGGGATGACGCGGATAAACGTCCCGATCTCATTGTGCGATTGCCGGGCGATCGATTCATCATCGTGGATGCGAAAGTACCGGAGTTGGATTTTCTCAGTGCGCTCGAAGTGGCCGATCCCACGAAGCGGGCCGAATCGCTCGCCGCCCACGCGGGCAAACTCAAAGCCACGATCAAGGCCCTGGCCGACCGGGACTATCCGCGCCAGTTCCCCCAGGCGCTGGATTACGTGGTGTTGTTTCTGCCGGCGGAATCCCTGTTCAGCGCGGCGCTTGAAGGCGACCGCGACCTGATCGTTTGGGCGGCCAACAAGCGAATCCTGCTGGCGACACCGGCATCCCTCATCGCGCTGTTGCGGTCGGTGAGCGTGAGCTGGCAGCAACACGCGCAAACGGAGAACGCCCAGAAGATCGCCGAATCGGCTCGGGAACTTTATGCGCGGGTGGTGACATTCACCGAACATTTCGAACGGATCCGCGATGGCCTGGAAAAAGCCAACGATGCGTACAACAAGGCGTCGGCGAGTTTTCAATCGCGGGTGCGACCGGCGGGCGAGCGGCTCGCCGAACTCGGCGGCGGCGCCGACGGAAAAACGTTGGCGGCCGTCGCCCCGCTGGAAACTGCGCCGCAGTCCTTGCTGTAAGGTGCGGCATCCAGTAAGGCCCAGGTTGCCGTTCCATCGCCACAACGCTTTGCCCGGGTAGGGCTGGCTACGACTCGCCGTGGCAAATCTTTCGGCGCCGGTCGTGGAGCGATCGGGGGTTGGTGGCCTCGCTCGAGGTCGAGCTAGGGGCTCGCCGTTGCGACATTTCTGATGCGATAAAGATTGCCGGCCGTACGGAGGAGGAGGCTGTCCCGGGCGATTGCCGGCGTGGCCATGCACATTTCGCCCAGACTATTCTTGCCGATCAATTTGTAGTCCGAGCCGGCTTGGAACACGAACGTGTCACCCTCCTCGCTCAGGCAAAAAATCTTGTCGCCGTACGCCCACGGCGAGGCAGTGAAACCGGAAGTTCCTTCGAGGTTGATGCGCTGCTTATCGTAAATCTCCTTGCCGGACCGGGCGTCGCGACAGCTTAGAAAACCGAAATCAAACAACACGTAGAAGTAATCGCCATAGACAAGGGGCGAGGGATTGTACGGCGCGGCGGTTTTTTCGTACCACGCGATGAATGGATTGCTAATTTCACCGTCTTTGAGGCTGATGTCCCCGGTTGCCCCTGGCCGAATGGCAAACACCGGGCGGGTTTTGTCGCCGACATAACCGGAACAGACATAGAGCAACCCGAATTTCGCGAACGGTGTCGGAATGACAATGGAGGACATCCCGCCGAATTCCCAGAGCAGTTTACCGTCGAGATCGTAGGAGCGAACGCGCTTGGTGCCGGGCACGATTAACTCGGTGCGCTGTCCGTTTTCCCAGACGAACGGCGTGGCCCAGTTGCTCTTCTCATCGCGCTCGACGCGCCAGAGTTGTTCGCCCGTCTTTTTGTTGAACGCGACGAGAAAGGATTTTTCGTCGTTGTCATTGACGATGAAGATTCGATCCCGGTGCAACACGGGCGAGGCGGCGGTGCCCCAGCCGGCCCGCGTCTTGAATGGCCCCAGTTTTTGCGACCACACTTCCTTGCCGTCCCGATCGAGACAGAAAAGTCCAAGGTTTCCGAAGTAAGCGTAAACGTGTTCCCCGTCGGTCACCGGCGTTTCCGAGGCGTAGGTATTTTTCAAATGAACAGAGGTGGCGGGGGCGGCGGCGTGGACTTCCTTCGCCCAGTTGGTTTTGCCCGTCTGCCAATCGAAACTGAAAACCATCCAATGCTGAGTGTTTGTGGACGGCGTCCGCCGTTCGCCGCCAAAATAGAGTCCTTTCTTGGGCGGCTCGACGTCGCCATCCCGGACGACGGACGTGATAAAAATCTGGTCGCCCCAAACCACCGGCGAAGACCAGCCGAACCCGGGCACCGCGGTTTTCCAGGCGATATTTTGCGTGGGACTCCAGGTCGTGGGCAGATTTTGGTTGGTAGCCACGCCGAGTGATTGATCGCCCCGGAACTGCGGCCAGTTGACCTGCGCCGCCGCGTGGAGGACCGCCCCGCCGACGAAAACGCCGGCGAGCAACCGCATTAAATTAGGTGGCATCGCTACAGCACATTGCCTCAGGCAGACGAAGCGCTCAAGAATGAATTCCGGGCTTGGCGGGCGGGGTTGCAACTTGATGCGGCCGCCGCTCGTCGTTTACTTGCCGAGCGCCGATCTCCGATCCGGCGCGTTTCCAGGCGATTCAGAATGTCGCCGGACCAGAATTGGGAATCAAAGCCGGCGGTTGGCGAAATCGGTTGCGTAAAAGCCAGCGCTGCCGACAGCCGGCATAGCGTCAGGAGGGTCAATCTTCCTGCTACCAGCCAGCAAAAAAATGGGTAAGGTTTTTGTTGCGTTCACCAAGCGGAGCTAGAATGATAGGGCCAGTACCAATGAAAATCTGCCGCGACAAGCGTCCACGTCCCCATCGTTTTGGCTCGCAAGTTAGTGTCGGGAAAGCGGGATTTACGTTGATCGAGTTGCTGGTGGTGATTGCCATTATTGCCATCCTGGCGGCCATGTTGTTGCCGGCACTTTCAAAAGCCAAGAACAAGGCACAAGGCGTCTCCTGCCTGAACAACTTGAAACAGATCGGCCTGGCCTTGGCGCTCTACACGGATGGCAATCAGGGCAAGATTCCCTCGGCGCTCAGTTTCGGAGCCAAGGCCGGCGATTATGCCTCGGCCGCCAACAGCGTGCCCCAGACCGACACCTATGGCGGCGTGGCGAAGTTGTTGAACGTGGGGAACCATCGTTCCTTTTGGTGTCCCAGCGACAAGGTGCAAAAGCCGTCGGATCCCGTAAAGGACAGTGATTTCACTTCCTATCGCTATCGCTTCGTCATCTGGTGGAATACCTGTCAATTTCCGGGTCTCAAAGATTCGGGTTTTTGCAAGCCGTCCGCCCAGGTGGTCTATCACGAGGATTTTGACTACCACTACAAGCGCTTGAATGATCGCTATCCCACCAATCAGCCGACGATCAATGCGATCTATGGTGATTTTCATGCCGCCAGCTTCAAGGTCGCTTTCCGTCAAAACTCCCAGCCGCCGTCTCGCCGCTATGACCCGAATTGGTTCAGCTATGGCCCGGATGGTAAATTGAACACCGACCAGCCCAACACGGGCGGCGATGTGCATACGGGTTACGATTAGCCGCCGATTTTTCCCGCCCCGGAGTCGGTCCATTTTACGGCAACCGACGGCTGTCACTTCTCGTTGGCAAGCGGCGAAACCAGTCGGTTAGGTTTGCTCCAAATGATCCGGGCGATCCAGGTTGTGCCTTCCGCTATCAGGATCGCCGGCTGGGTCTGGCCGGGGCTGGGCAGGGCTGCTACGCGTGGATGAAACCTAGAAAATCGCCAGCGTCGTGTTTCCTCACGGCTTCCAGTTTCACGGTGAATTCCGGCGCCGAAGTTTCCAATCCCTTACCTATGCCTTTCGTCGCCTCAGCCCCGTCCGCGCCGCCACCTCCCAGAACAAGCAAACCTGCAGTGACTGTCTGGGACCATTTCAGGAAGGATTCTTCACGCGCAGTCATGGAATGGGACTAACCAAAAATCAAGTGCCATAGAGGTTGAAGGGCAATAGCAAACTGCACCAGAACGAAAAGAAACTGACGACCAGCGATAACGGAAGGATGAACAAAACGCGTCGTCCAGGACTGGACGCGGATAGCAAAGAGGATCGTGAGAGCAGATACGCAAACGCGCTGTAAGCCAGGAGAAACGGTAGACCGAACACCACCGAGTCGAAACGCGCCACGGGCCAGTCACTCACCACTCGGGCGCGATAAAGGATCAAGAAAAGCGCGGAGTGGAGGACAACCACGCCACATACTCCGGCCGCGACGACCAACCAGCTCAGACGCCGTTGGGTGGAATTGGATTGCCTCCCCCGACTTGGATTGGATGTTTGGTGCATACCCGACTAAACCTAAACTGCGGCTATTTCTCCGTTGGCGACGTGATAAAACGCAACGAGTAGAGGTCAGAGTCCATCATGACGAATCGCAGGCGAACGGTCTGGCCCGCGAAACGGGAAACGTCCGCGCCCCCTTTCCAACGAATGAGGCGCGCGATTTCATTGCCGACCACTTCCACGCAATCGCCCGCCGTGAAACCCCGGATGGGTTCGCCCGCCTCATCCTGCAACTCGACGCGAATCGATCCGGCGGCGGAGGTGGCGAAGTTAAGTTCCAACCGGTCGCCCGTGAACCGCAGCGGCTTGGTGCGGAGTTCGCCGCCGGCATAGGGAGCTTGGACCGAGGCGAACCCATCGAGCCGTAGCGAGTAGCGCTGCAGGTGCGCCGTGGGCTGGGCGTAGTCCTGGTTCATGTACAGGGACATTTCGGTCGGACTCGTTTGCACGATTCCAAGCGCGGGATAATTACTCCGCGAGACCCAGTTACGGGCGCCGATGCCCGGGCGAATGAAGGAACTCAGAAACGTGCGGTCGTAAACATGGCCGCCGCGGGTGGTCATCAGGACAGCGTCGGACACGTCCTTCTCGTAGCCTGGGGCCACGTGGAGCGCCCGGGCTTCCGCGTCACTGATGGCTTGCCTCCCGGGAACAAAGCGAGCCGCAACGGCCAGGTAGAGTTGAGGCGCGCGGAAATATGGATCGGTCTGGTTCGTATAAAGTTCTTCGACCGGCGAAGGTTGACCCTCCGTCACTTGCTCCATTAAAACGGGCTCATTCCAGGTTACAAAGTCGCTGCTCTCCGTCCGACCGATGCGGCGGACGCCCTCCCACACGCGAAAATAGCAGACATATTTTTTCTCCGCCGGCGACCAAAACGCGACGTTCTGTGAATCGAACATCCACGCGAATTTGAACGGCGCCTTTTCGGGAATGACCGCCGTGTCGCGCAATTTACGCCAATACAGGCCGTCCGCCGAGACGAAGGCCAGGAGCCCGCTCTTGGAGATTCCCGCCAACGCCTTGTAGCGCTGCTCCGGCGGGCAGCCTGGCCGGGTATCGAGGAACGGGCTGAAGTTGTGCGAGAACGGCGGATCCCCAGCGAGCACCACGTTGTTCGCCTTGGTCCCGCGGACCTCAAATAATCCGAGCTCCGGTTTTATCCAGCGGCGGCCATCGGCGGATTCGGCCACACATGTGACCTCGCCGTCGGTGCCGTCCACCACGCCCGCCGGCATGCCCCGGTAATAAACTCGGAACCGGTCGCCGTCGTGAATCAGGGTGCCATAGCCGCAGTGAATTCCTTCCCACGGCTGATCAAAGCGCAAGACCTCGCCTTCGTCGCGCGGTTCGTGCAGACGCAATTCGACACCCCGCATCGAATCGATCAACCACCGGTCCACGAACAACTCGCGCCGCGAACCCAGATCCACGACTTCGCCCTGGACGCCGAGCACGGCCGAGAAGATCGCCGTGGCCAGCAGGCGTTTCAGAAAAACGCGGTGATGAAGTGGCGTTTGGAGTGGCATGGTTCGTTTGATTGGTCGCCGCGTCGGGTTGGCAGCCTGAATTTTAATTCGGTCGGTCGGCGCGTCATTTTACAGGCGTTAACTTCACCTGCGGCAAATCCATCACCGCCGGGCCGGGCTTGGATTTCGCCTTCACCGTCAAAGTGTAACGGCCGGGTTGGTCGAAACTGAACTCGCCAATGTCGCGTTTCACGAAAGCTTGAAACCCGCCGGTGGCCTCGACCAGGAACCGCAGCCGCTGCGCCTCGACGGCAAACTCAACTTCGCTGCCGCCACTACCGGTGCCGCAGCCGTAAGTTATTTCCGTCGTGAACCGGCCTGGTTGCCGGACCTCGAATTCCCAATGCGCCCAATCGTTCGGGTTTACCCAGAAGCCCAAAGTATGTTTGTGGGGCAGAGGTTCGTAACGCAACATCACTCCGTGCACATCCGCGTGCTCGGCCATCAGGGTGATGCTCCCGTCCGCGGCTTGGGGGCTGGGATGGTAAGCCGGGTTTGGGGGCATCATTTGCGCGCCGATTGCGTTGCGCCAGTCGTCCAATTTTGCGCGCAGCGTCTTCACGCGCCCGGCCTGCGCCGGGTCTTCGGCCAGGTTTTGGTTTTCGCGGAAATCGTGTTGCAGATCGAACAACTCCACCCGTCCCGTTTCGTAAAACTCGATGAGTTTGAAATCATCCTCCCGAACCACGCCGCCCGGTTTGCTGCCCTGGTTCGCATAGTGCGGGTAGTGCCAAAACAGCGGGCGCGCGGGAATGCCGCCGGTCTGTTTCAACAACGGAACGAGACTGACGCCGTCGACGATTTCATTGGCCGCCGTTTTCACGCCGGCGAGGTCGAGCAGGGTCGGGAAAAAATCCACGCTGCACACCGGCGTCCCGTTCGTGCTGGCCGCCGGAATGATGCCGGGCCAGCGGGCTAGCAACGGCACGCGCAGTCCACCTTCGTACAGCCAGCCTTTGCCCTCGCGCAACGGCGCATTGCTGGTCGCGGGTGTGTTCGGTCCCTCACTAGTGGCCAGTCCGCCATTGTCGGACGTGAAAATGACGACGGTACTTTCCGCGAGCTTCAACTCGTCCAGTTTTTTCAAGATGCGGCCCACACTTTCGTCAACACTCTCCACCATGGCGGCGTAAATCACGTTCGTCTGTTGACCCGGCGTGTTGGTCACCGCGGGATATCGCGACACGTAGTCGGGCTTGGCGGTGAGCGGCGTGTGCACGGCGTAATGCGCGAGGTAGAGGAAAAACGGCTGGTCCCGATTCGTCTCGATGATTCTCTCGGCCTCGGTGGTGAGTCGGTCGGTCAAATACTCGCCGTCTTTCGCCGATTCCAGCCCCGGCATGAATCGTTCCTGCCCGTCGCGACCCTTGCCCTTGAACGGCGCGAAGTAACTCAGTGGCGTTCCCGTGGCGTCGCCGGCAATGTTACTGTCGAAGCCCTGTTGCTGCGGACCGTAGCCTTCGCCCCCGAGATGCCATTTGCCGACATGCGCTGTGACGTAGCCGGCGGCCTTCAGTTTCTCGGCGAGAGTGACTTCCTCCCGCGCCAATTCCTGGCGAAAAACTGGCCGCGCCAGCCGTTGGTCGGGGCGGTCCGGCCGGCCGGGTAGCCAGTCGGTGAGTTGCAGTCGCGCCGGATATTTTCCCGTGAGAATGCTGGCGCGCGTCGGCGAACACACGGGGCCCGCGGCGTAGGCGTCCGTGAACTTCATGCCTTGCGCCGCCAGGCGGTCCAGGTTCGGCGTGCGATAGAACTTGCTGCCGTAGCAGCCGAGGTCCCGGTACCCGAGGTCGTCGATGAGGATAAAAATGAAGTTCGGCCTGGTCGCGGTTGCGTCCGGCGCGGCGATGGTTGGCCACGCGAGCACGCTGAGCAGGGCGAGTGCGAGCGGCAGCGAAAACGATTTCATGGCTGGGATGCTGCGCGAACCAGTGCCGGAATTCAACGCTAAGACCGTAGGGAGTCGATTGCGAGTGGGAGAAATCAATTCCCGATCGGCAAATCAGCTTTGGCTTTGACTCGCAGCGAGCAGTCCCGGAGTAGCACCCGATGGTGCTCTGCTTCTGGCCGGCTGGCCGTCGGCCACGAACGCGCTAATAATCGCGCGGTTGCCAATGCGCCATCCGGCGGATCGCAAATCGACGTTACAAGACCTCGATGCCGTACGCCTTGATCTTGTTGTAGAGCGTCTGACGGCCGATGCCGAGGCGTTTGGCGGCCTCGAGCTTGTTGCCGTTGGTCTCCTTGAGCATCTGCACAATGGCATTGCGCTCCACGCCTTCGAGGAGCGTGAAGTTGGTATCCTGCGAATCAACGTTGTCCGGCCGGGCCCGCGTGACGGAAAAGTCCGTGGCGTCAATCATGTCGCCTTCCGAAAGCAGCACGGCGCGCTGAATCTCGTTCTGCAACTGGCGAATGTTTCCGGGCCAGTCGAAAGCCGTCAGCCGGTCAATGGCGGCTGGTGTGAAACCGCGAATCGCGCGGTTGGCCTGGCCGGCGAAGCGCTTCAAAAAGGCGTTTGCCAGCGGCATGATGTCGTCGCGGCGGTCGCGCAACGGCGGGAGGTTCACGGAGATGGCGCTGATGCGGTAAAATAAATCCTCGCGCAGCTTGCCCTCTTTGATGGCGAGTTCGGGATCGCGATTGGTGGCGGCGACCAGCCGACAATTGGTTTTGTAGCTGACCGTGCCGCCGACCGGGCGGACTTCCTGATCCTGCAACACCCGCAGCAGCTTGCTCTGCGTGTCAATGGGCATCTCGGAAATTTCATCGAGAAACAACGGTCCCCCCTCGGCCTGCCGGAACAGCCCGTCGCGATCGGTGTTCGCTCCGGTGAACGCCCCTTTTTTCGAGCCGAACAATTCGCTTTCGATCAGTTCGCGGGGGAGGGCGGCGCAGTTGATCTTGATGATGCGCCCCTTGCTGCGCGGGCTCATGGCGTGGATCAAGTCCGCGATGACTTCCTTGCCGGTGCCGCTTTCGCCGGTGATGAGGATGGTGACATCATTGGGCGCGATGCGTTCGATGGTGCGGACCACGTCCTGCATTTCCGCGCTGCGGAAGACGGGCGAGGTATTGCCGCTCATGGTTTCGAGCGCGCGGCGCAGGGCGGTGTTTTCCTGGTTCTGCTGTTTCCGGTCGAAGGCGCATTTCACGTCGGCGAGCAGTTTTTCCGTCTCGAACGGTTTGGAAAGAAAGGTGTAAGCGCCGAGCCGGCCGGCTTCCATCGCCATTGCCATCGTGCCTTCGCCCGTGAGCATGATCACTTCGGTGTCTGGCCAGCGCTTCTTGATGAGGGGTAGCAGTTCGAGGCCGTTGGCGTCCCGGAGTTTCACATCCAGCACGACGACGTCCGGTTGCGCGTCAGCAAAAGCTTTTTGCAGGGCGGCGCCGCTTTCGGCCTCCGTCACCTGAAAATCGCGCTGGATAACGGCCGTCACGAGATCCCGCAAGCTCGGTTCATCGTCAACAAGTAGAACTTTACCCTTCATAGATTCTTCACCGGTGTTTCCGCACGCAAGCTCTGGCGAACGCAGCAAATATGGCCTGGTGTTCCGGGTGGCGATCCGCCAACCGTTCTGGATGAAACTGCACGCCCAACAGGAACGGCACCCGGCGGGCGGTGGGCGCTTTCAATTCCACGGCCTCAATCACACCGTCGGCGCTCCGCGCCGCCACGCTCAGCTCCGTTGCCACTTTATCCACCGCTTGGTGGTGCGTGCTGTTCACATCCAGCTTTCGCTTGCCCGTAATCTTGGCGAGCAACGTATCCGGTGTCAAACTTACTTCGTGAACCTTGGCCGACCGCCGGTCCACGCGGCGGTGGTTCAGGGCACCACGGACTTGCCGGGAAATATCCAGCACCAGCGTCCCGCCCAGGGCCACATTCAATACCTGCAGTCCGCGGCAGATCGCGAGCAACGGCTTGCGCTGGCGAAAAACTTCCGCCACCAGCAATACCTCGCGTAAATCGCGAGCGCCGCCGTCCGGCGTCAAAATTACCGTGCGTCGCAGTCGGGCCGGGATTCGCTTCGCATACAAATCCGGATTCACGTCTTCGCCACCGGTGAGCAACACGCCGTCGGTACGTCGAACGCACTCGGCGATCACCTCCCGAGTGGCCGCCGTGGGGAGGACGAGCGGAATCATGCCGGCGCCCAGCAACGCCCGCTCATACGCGAGGGAAAGACTCAGCGATTGGTCGCCGAACTCCGAGCCCTTGGTTTCGATGCCAGCAGAAACCAGAATCAGTGGGCGTTTGTTCACGAGCGCTAAGGGTAGGAAAACGGGGGCCAGGTTGTCAGGGCGAAAATGAACCGACAGGCGAAAATGAACCGACGATCCTGGGAGCGCCGGCATCCCTGCCGGCGATTTCCATTTTTTCGAAGTGGGCACCGCTCGAAGCCGCTCGCCGTCCGGGATGCCGGCACTCCCAGTTGCCAGAGCCTCACCGCTCCCCGCCCGTTCCCGTCGGGTCGCTCCGTTATGACGTGGGGTGACATACCGCCAAGTGCGTGGGATAGACTACTCTTCGGCGTCCGCTTCCCTCGCCCCTTCGGAAGGGGAGAGGGTCAGGGTGCACTGCCGTTGAATTGAGCGTTTGGACGCAGCAACGCCAAGCCGTTCGTAATCTTAATCTTGCTCTTAATCATAATCTTCCCGCCACACCGAGATTAAGAGTAAGATTACGATTAAGATTAAGAACCCGGCACCAGCGCCTAATTCAACGGCCGTGCCGCCGCCGGAGAGGGAGAATCGCGGCGCAGCGCAGCGCTGCAGGCTAGTTCCCAGCTGTATCGCCTATCCCAGGGATTTATCAGTATATTCCGGCTTCTGGTTTGTGTTGCTGTGCCTTCAAAGTTATTACCAAAAAAGCTTGGGGGAGTTCACCATGCGGCTCGAAAAAAACGTCAAAAATGTCGTGCCACGCGCGGGCGCCACTGTTTAGGCTGTAACGGCATTTCCAAAACTGGGCGGGCGTGGCTGAACGGCAGCCGTCCGCGGTGAACATAGCAACCACAACCCGGATAATATTATGGCTGAAAAAATTGGCTTCGTCGGCGTCGGTCGGATGGGCAGCAACATGGCGCGCCGGTTGAAAGAAAGTAACTACGAAATCGCTGCGGTTTATGATGTCAACCCGGCGGCCGCATCGGCGCTCGCCCAGGAATTGGGCTGCCCCGCCTGCCCGGAGCTTAAAGAGGTGACCAAACTTTCCGACGTCATTATTACCGTGGTGACGGATGACAAAGCGATGAAGGCAATTTACAGCGGCGGCCTGCTGAACCGTTCGCGCGGTAAGCTATTCATCAACTGCGCCACCGTCACCCCGGAGGTTCATGTCTGGGTGGAAACCAAGGCAGAGAAGGCGGGCGCCCAAACGCTCGAAGCGTGCATGGCCTCCAGCATCACCCAGGCGCGCGAAGGCACGCTCTATTTGATGTGCGGGGGCAAACCGGAGGCGTTTGAACGCGCGAAACCCATTCTCGAAAAGCTGAGCGCGTCGAATCGTTATATCGGGACGGCGGGTACGGCCGCACAGGTCAAGGCGTTGGTGAACATGGTCATGAACATCAATACCGCCGGGCTGGCCGAGGGGCTCGGGCTGGGGGCCGCTTTGGGGCTGGATCTTACCATCCTGCGCGAAGTGTTTTCCCAGACCGGGGCGAACTCCGGCGTGCTGCGGACCGACGGCGAAGACATGCAGAAGCGCGACCACGCCTGTTTCTTTTCCGCCGCTCACGCCGCCAAGGATTCTGGCATTGCGCTCAAACTCGGCAAGGCGCAAGGCCTCAGCCTGCCGCTGGCGACGGCCACCAAGAAGCAATACGATCGGATGGTGGCGAATGGTTTGGGTGAACTCGACAAGTCCGGCATTGCCGAATTGACCTTCAAGGGTAGGCAACCGAGCCCGCTCTGATTTGTTTCCGGGCAGCTGGACCACGACCGTCTCCGGCCGGGCGCACCCTGACACTTCCTCCGTTCGGATTCCCGCCGCCAGGCGGTTTCGGCGGGCTGCCACCACGGGCCGCGTACAGGCGGAACTCTCCCAACGCCAAGCCCGCTCGTTTCGGGGGGCACGGTCAGGATGCGTCCACAACTGATGGCATAACAACTTAGATGTCGCTCCTGACGGAGCTTTAATGTTTCTTAAACCCGCATGACTATAAATATGTCGCCCCGCTGGGGCTGCGAGAAGTGTACATTGCCGAATGGCTTGAGTTAACGAATGGCCTCTCACCAATTCCAAAGAAGCTGGACGGACAAGATGAAGTCCGCCGTGCCGTTCGGTTTGGGCCAGATCAAGCCGAAGCATTTCCGCGACATGGCGGGCATCCTCTGGAAAAACCGGGACAACCTGCCGTACGCCTGGAAGGTTTTGAGCCGCGGCGTCTGCGACGGTTGCGCCCTGGGCGTGGCCGGATTTCATGATTGGACCATCCCCGGCGTTCATCTCTGCATGACGCGACTAAATCTGCTTCGGCTCAATACCATGCCGGAGCTGGATGTCAGTTTGCTCGAAGACGTGGCAAAATTGAGTGCCCGGCTCGCGGCGGAACGTCGGGCTCCGAATCGGCGCGAACCAAACGGTACCCACGCGCCGAACCGGAGTTCGGCGCTCCCATTCGATAACGCCCAGCTGCGCGAACTAGGCCGCCTCCCGTATCCGATGCTGCGCGAAAAGAACGCGCCCGGTTTTCGGCGCATTTCCTGGGACGAGGCGTTTCGTCGCATCGCCGAAAAGCTTCGCGTCACCGACCCCAAACGTTGGGCGATGTTCCTGACTTCCCGAGGCATCACGAATGAAATTTATTACATGGCGCAGAAGGTCACCCGCTTTCTGGGATCGAACAACGTGGACAATGCCGCCCGGCTCTGCCATGCGCCCTCGACCACGGCAATGAAACACGCCGTCGGGGTTTCCGCCACGACCTGCAGTTACAAGGATTGGTACGGTACTGACCTCATTATTTTTTTTGGCGCGAATCCGGCCAACGATCAACCGGTTGCCACCAAGTATCTCCACGAAGCGAAGCTGCTCGGGACCAAGGTCGTGATGGTCAACCCGTATCTCGAGCCGGGCATGAAACGCTATTGGGT
>JANXWY010000414.1 GCA_025350905.1 Verrucomicrobiota bacterium | reverse complement strand
TTTGGAGAATCGCGGATTCAGCACCGGTTAGTGGCTTCGGCATGCCCAAGGTGTAGAAAGTCGTCTTGCCGATGTCCAGTCATTTTCCACTAACCTCCTCCTCACCTGCGGCTTGCTTATCCCAGATGAAACACCCCTGCTTGAAGGGGCGCATCCTGACACAGCCTCCCGGAACGCCGCCTTCAGGCGGCAATCACTGGCCAAACCTTAGCGCTGCCGCGTGAACGCGGCGTTCCGACTCCGCCATGGGCTTGTAGCTTGGGGGCAGTGTCAGGATGTGCCCCGGTCGAACTTTCCGCGTTTGAGACCAGTCCAGCGGGGAAAGCGTTCACTTCCCAGATTGATTAAATCCGCGACGACGAACGGGGCGCTTTCCTTTCCTTCCGGGAGCGGCTCAATCACGGCGACGGCGGGCGGGCGGACGCAACTTGAGACTTCCCCCGGAGCGCCGGTCTCCGACCCGGCTGGCTAATAAATCTCCCGGAAACGCGCCGGATCGGAGATCGGCGCTCCGCCAGCAAATGTCGAGTGATGGCAGTGTCAAGCACTCGCGGCGGGCGTCCTACAAGTTAATAGCGTGCTATTGCCCGCTCATCGGTCATACTGCCGGCCATGTCTTTTCGCACGCTCGGTCTTGATCCAAAAATATTACAAGCGGTCCAGGAAGCCGGTTACACAGAGCCCACGCCCATCCAGACGGCGGCCATCCCGCCGATCCTGGCGGGCCACGACCTCATCGGCATCGCCCAGACCGGTACCGGCAAGACCGCGGCGTTCACTTTGCCCATCCTGACCAAGCTCGCGGCGGTGGCCGGCGGCGGCGGCCAGCGCGGCACGCGGGCCCTTGTGCTGGCTCCGACCCGCGAACTGGTTCTCCAGATTGAAGAGAATGTCCGCAGTTACGGCAAGCATCTACCGCTGCGCGTGGCCACCGTGTTTGGCGGGGTCGGCGAGCATCCGCAAATCAATGCGCTCCGGGCGGGGACGCAGCTGATCGTCGCCTGCCCCGGACGCCTGCTCGACTTGATGGGCCGCCGCTGCGCCGATTTCACCGGGTTGCAATACCTGGTGCTCGACGAAGCCGACCGCATGCTCGACATGGGTTTTCTGCCCTCCATCCGGCAGATCGTGCGCTCGCTGCCGACGAAACGGCAGACGCTGCTGTTCTCCGCCACCCTCTCGAAGGAGATCGAGGTGCTCACGCATGAGTTTCAACGCAGCCCGAAGCTCGTGCAAATTGGCCGCCGCGCGAATCCGGCCGAGACCGTGACCCAGCTCGTCTATGAAGTGCCCAAACATCTCAAGCCGGCGCTGCTGGTGCATTTGCTGCGCGACCCCGGCATGAACATGGTGCTGGTCTTCTCGCGCATGAAACACAGCGCCGATCGCATTGCCCTTAATCTGGAGCAAAAAGGAATCCGCACGGCCACCCTGCATTCCAATCGATCCCAAAATCAGCGGCTGAAGGCGTTGAAAGATTTCAAATCGAGTGCGGTCCGCGTGTTGGTAGCCACGGACATTGCGGCGCGCGGCATTGACGTGGACGGCATTTCGCATGTGGTGAACTACGATTTCCCAATGCACGCGGAGGATTACGTTCATCGCATCGGACGGACGGGCCGGGCGCACGCCGTCGGCGATGCCATCAGCTTTGTTACGCCGGAGGATTACGGCGAGTTGCGATCGCTGGAGCGATTCATCGGGCGCGGCATCGTGCGGAAAAAAGCGGAGGGATTTAATTACGCCGCCGCTGCTCAACCCTCCGATTTCGCCGCCCCACAACGCCATCCGCAACGGTCGCACGCGGCTTCATCCTCCCGTCCCCAACCCCGACCGGGTGGCGGCGGATCACGGCCCGGCGGGCAACGAAGTTCCGGCGGCAATTCCCACGGCCATCGCCGTTTCCGTCCCCGCTAACCGGTAGGGTCATCGCGCTGCGATGACCACCGGCCCGTACAGGGCCGGAACGCTGCCTTTGCCATGGCACGTCCGAGAATAATAAGCCGTTGCACCGCTCCACGCGGCGCGGGTCGTCGCAGCGCGACGACCCTACCAGGTTTGGCAGCTTTGCCTTCAACCCGACCCAATAATCACTTGCGTTTCCTGAGCTGTTGGAAAAACATTTCGTCCCGGCGATTTAAGCCCGTGCTCGGTGGTGGCGCGGCAGCACCACGGGCAGTATGTACATCAACTTAGATCTATTCTTCAAGGCGGAGTATCTTTCGCTTTTCAAAACGCGTTTCAGCCTTCGCCGCTGGGCTTACATTTTCTTTTTCACGGTGCTCTACTGGTTGATGTGGTTCATCGTCGCGTTCGGGCGGGCCCTGGATCACATCTTTTTCCCGGGCTTCAAGCAACAGGCGGTGCGCGCCCCGGTGTTTATCGTCGCCCCACCCCGCAGCGGCACGACGCTGACCCAAAAACTGATGGCGCTCGACGCCGAGCGGTTTGTGCATAATAAACTGTATCAAACAATTTTTCCGGCGGTGTCCTTCCAGCGCTTCTTCAACAGCCTGGTCTGGCTCGATCAACACACGGGCCGCTGCTTCGCGAAACTCGTGGGCTGGGCGGAGAACAAATGGTTCGGCGGCTGGGACGACATGCACAAAATGCGTTTTGACCAACCCGAGGAGGACGACGGATTTTTCGTCTACACGTTCGTGACGGAGGCGATCTTTCTGCTCTTCCTGCATGTAGATGAATTGTGGGCAGCGGGATTTCAAGATGCACTGCCGCCGGAACAGCGCCGCAAGCTGATGCGCTATTACCGGAGTTGCCTGCAACGCCAGCTCCACGTCAACGGGCCGGACAAGACGCTGCTCTCCAAGGCCACGCAGTCGTCCGGGTCCGTGGAAGCGTTGCTTGAAGAATTTCCCGACGCAAAGTTCATCACCATCGTCCGGCATCCCTACGAGTCGGTGGCGTCGCATGTGAGTGTGTTCTATCCGGTCTGGCACGCGCACTCACCGGAACTGCCCAAGGATTCAGCGGTGTCGAAATCCTACGCCCGGCTGGCGGTGAAATGGTTCCAACATCTGTTCGAGTTCCGCAACAAGGTGAAGCCGGCGCAATATTACTGCATTGATTACCGCGACCTCACGCGCGATCCCAAGGCCGCGTTGGAAAAGCTCTACGAACATTTCGGCTGGCAGATGAGCGACACCTATCGCGCCCAACTGACCGCCGCGACACAACGACAGCGGAAATTCGAGAGCAAACACGAATACACGCTGGAGGAATTTGGCCTATCGAAGGAATGGATTCAACAGGAGCTCGGGCCGTTGCTCGATCACTATGGGCTGCCACGGTAGCGGTAGGCGTCCCGCCTGCCGTAGAGCCGGCGCGTCCCGCCCGGCGGAAAAAACCGTGAACTCGATCTGGTCGTTGGAAATCGCCTGAGTCGCGGAAAATTCCGACGTTCTTTCCGGGTGGCGGGACGCCACCGTCTACGTCCGGCAAGATGCCTGACGCTACCCCCAAATCCGCGCTTGCGGACGCCTGACTTAATCCGCAGTTTTTTCTAGTGCCCGACGCGACCGATCTTCCCGACGGTGCCACGCCGCCGAATCCGCTCGTTTCCGGCTTGCATTTTCGCGGCAAGCTTCCGCACTTGAAGAACGAAGGCGCGGTTTATTTTGTCACGTTTCGGCTCGGCGATTCTTTGCCCGCCCACGAAATTGCCCGGCTCAAACACGAACGCGCCGTGATCCTCGAACAGGCCCGCGCCGCAAAGAGTCCGCTGACGTGGCACGCGGAGGAACAATTGCTGGCCTGGTATTGTGACAAGGTCGAAGCCTTGCTGGACGCAGGGCACGGCGCCTGTTGGTTGAGCCAACCAGACGTGGCCAGATTGGTGGCGGACGCGGTAAAGCACTTCGCGGGGCAACGCTACGAACTGCGCGCGTGGGTGGTGATGCCGAACCATGTTCACGTCGTGGTCTGGCCGATGCCGGGTCACACGTTGAGCGACATCCTGCACAGTTGGAAATCGTTCACGAGCAAGCAGGCAAATAAACGGTTGCGGCGCGTGGGTGAAACTTTCTGGCAGGGAGAATCATTCGATCACTGGATCCGGGATGACGCGGAACGGGAACGGTTGGTCGCCTATGTGGAGAACAATCCGGTGAAGGCCGGGTTCTGCCAACGGCGGGAGGATTGGAAGTGGAGCAGCGCAAGCGGGTAGCGGCGGGCGTCCCGCCTGCCGTAGAGCCGGTGCGTCCCGCCCGGCGGAAAAAACCGTGAACATAATCTGGTCGTCGGAAATATCGTGAGTCGCGGACAATTCCTACGTTTTTTCCGGGTGGCGGGACGCCACCCTCTACGTCAGGCAAGATGCCTGACGCTACGCCGCCGGCCAGCTATTGCCCTTGACCGGGCATTTCCTGACTCATAGTTTTGGTTTATGAAGCGACGCAAGGCTTTCAATTTTTGGCGGTGAATATTCGATTGCGTGGAAATTTGTTCCATCTAAGTGAATAGCCATGCGCAGCAAACTCCTCTACGCGCTTTATCTCTCGCTTACGATTTGCACTTTGCTGGCAATTTCGTGCTCAAAATCTAACGAAGCGGTTTCGCGGCCAGACCAAGAGAAGATGTTCGGGGAACTTTTCGGATTCGCACCACCGAAAGCAGTCACCGAGATCAAATACAAGGACGTCTATAATCGCAACCTGTTGGACGGCGCGTGGGGACGGTGGATGAGATTCACCTACAACGAGGCAGTCTTTTCCAGGATTCTAAAGGCAGAGGGCTACAAGCAGCGTGAGGAGCTTCATTTTGTTGCTTTGAAGTCTGCTGCTGCGCCAAAGTGGTTGCCAGATGTCGACCAGAGTAAAATCACCATCTATGTAAGAGGCAATGAAGACACCCAGCAGTCTGAGGGATATTCTTTTCACGAGTACATTTGGCACGACACGAACTCGAATGTCGTGTACTTCCACAAGATGTATTGGGATTAGTCGCGTAAAATCATGGCGCTGCACCCGATTTAACATAAAATAGCCCTCTTATTATGCTTTTGGACACCGAAACTGAAACTCAAACTGCGCCGGCGACGGCCGGCCTCGACATCCGCGCGTTGCTGGAGGAAAACGCGGGCCGCAACTACGAGTTGCACGCAGAGCACGTCAACCCCGCCAATGTCCGCACGCTCAAGACCATCGGGTTCGACCGCTGCTATGTCCGTGCCGAGGGGCCGTACCTCTGGGACGTCCAAGGCAACCAATACCTCGACATGTTGTCCGGTTACGGCGTGTTCGGTCTGGGCCGCAACCATCCGGAAGTCCGCCGCGTGCTGCACGAGTTTCTGGACCTGAATTACCCGAGCCTGGTCAAGATGGAAGCGCCGCTGATCTGCGGTCTACTCGCGGAACAGTTGAAGAAGCGGATGCCCAATCAGCTCGACATGGTGTTCTTCACCAACTCGGGGGCCGAGGGCATGGAGACGGCCCTCAAATACGCCAAGTGCGCCACCGGCAAACCCGCCATTATTCATTGCGCGAAGGCGTTTCACGGGCTGAGCTACGGAGCGCTGTCGGTCAACGGCGACGAAAGTTTCCGCGAAGGCTTCGCACCGTTCCTCCCGGACTGCCGCAAGATCCCCTTCAACGATTTAGATGCGCTCGAACAAGAGCTGCGCAAGAAAGATGTGGCCGCGTTCGTCGTCGAGCCCGTGCAGGGCAAGGGCGTCAATCTGCCTTCACCCGGCTATCTCCGAGCCGCCGCCGACCTTTGCCGCAAATATGGCGCGTTGTTCATTGACGACGAAGTCCAGTCCGGCATGGGCCGCACCGGAAAATTTCTCG
>JANXWY010000446.1 GCA_025350905.1 Verrucomicrobiota bacterium | reverse complement strand
TTCGCCTCGGGGCAAAAGAAATCCAAAATGTGCGGGCCCATCGGCTGTTGGCGGCGAAACTTATAGGCGGAGAAACGGCGGTCGCGCAGCCAGCGCCAGAGGAGTTGCTCGGCCCAGGTGTCGGCCTGGCGCAGCTTGCGGGCGATGGCGGTTTGCTTGGGCGACTGTTTGAGCATGAGTTGGCGTGTAGGTTTAGGTGGCGTTCTCCCTCACCCTTACCCTCTCCCGCTGGGCGAGGGAATCCGTTTCGGCGTCGGTCGGCAAATCGTCCGGCTCCACACTTCGATCCCGCGCCCGGACTTCGCTGAGACGCGACAAGCGTGGCCTCCTCTCCCAGCGGGAGAGGGTTGAGGCGAGGGAGAATGGCCGGAACTTCCCGTCGTATTCGCATGCCGCAAGATGTCGAACGTTTTCTCCCTCACCCTTACCCTCTCCCGCTGGGCGAGGGAATCCGTTTCGGCGCCGGTGGGCAAATCGTCCGGCTACACGCTTCGATCCCGCGCCCGGACTTCGCTGAGACGCGGCGTGCGTGGCCTCCTCGCCCAGCGGGAGAGGAATGAGGTGAGGGAGAGTGGCCGGAACCTCCCGTCGTATTCGCATGCCGCAAGACGTCGGACGTTTTCACCCTCACCCCGGCCCTCTCCCTCGGAGGGCGAGGGAATCCGTTTGGGCGCCGGTCGGCAAGTCGTCCCGCTGCACGTTTCGATCCCGCGCCCGGACTTCGCAGAGACGCGGAGTGCGTGGCCTCCTCTCCCAGCGGGAGAGGATTGAGGTGAGGGAGAGTGGCCGGAACCTACTGTTGGATTCGCACGCCGCAAGACGTCGGACGTTTTCTCCCTCACCCTTACCCTCTCCCGCTGGGAGAGATTCCGGGGAATGGCTGCTCTGCAACGCCGGTCAGAGGGCGGCTTTACCAAAACCAGCCTTCACACAAGACGCGGCCACGGGGAATTCCGACTGAAGACTGCCTGCTCCCCTTGCTTCGGACCCCGATGCCACCAACACAAGTGCCAATAGTCCGGTGCTGACCGTTCGACCGGGCTTGTTCAACCAAGGGCGTATTTGCTGGCTCCGCTTCGCTCCGCAACAATACACTCTTTAATGTTAGCCTGCTCCATATATCAATGCCTTCAAGTTCTGTATCACCACCTCCGGCTTCGGCAATCCAATAACAGTCTGCACTAACTGGCCGTCTCGATAGTGAGCCAAAAACGGCGGCCCCATCACTCGATGCTCGCGACAAATCTCATGGTGTTCAGGTGGGTCAATGTCAAGTGTGCCGAAGTGGATCTGCTCGTGAATCTCTGCGGGTATCGCCGTCTCAATTAGCTTCCGCATCATAACATCATATCCGTTCCATATCGCCCAGAAATGGATGACGACGAACCGATGTGAACGCACGAACTCGCTGAAAGTCGAGTGCGTGAGGGCCGTGATGTTCGGTGTCGCCACTGGCATACGTGTCGAGCAGGCTAACGAAAAAATATAGGTAATCCGAAGTTATTCATCGGCGGGGCGGTGGGCCGTCAGGAATCACCCGCCGCGCCGCCGGCGAATAACTTCGTCGGGCGCAATCCGCGCTGGTTTTGGGATGGCCTGGCCAGTTCATTTGTGGTTATCCCGTTACTGGGTTTTCCCGCCCCGGCGGGTCAGGTCTGCTAACGACCAGTCGTCGTAACGACTTTGAGCTTATGGACCGGCCCGCCGGGCGGGGCGTGACCCTCAACGACTACTCAAGAGGGCGTCTCTGTTGTCAGAACGACTCTTCTATATTGGTGTCGCCGGGTCAAGTCTGCGGGAAACCAGAAAGGAAAAAACACATGACGACACATCCCTATGACCTGGCGTCATTCCAATCCGGGGTTGAACCCGCTCGCTTAAAGCTCAACGCCCAGGCTTGGTTCACCACGAGGTTGGCGATCTCGTGCGTCTCGAGATGGCCCACCTATATTTCACCGGGCTATTTCGCTGCTTTCTTCTTGGAGGGTTTCGTGCTCGAAGGTTTAGCTTTTGCCGTCTTCTTTGCCGCTCTCGCTTCCTTGAGTTCCGCGAACACTTTCTCGATCCGGCGGACATAATCCTCCACCGGTAGACTCGCGACCAACTGCCCGATCACTGCCAGCGGCACATCCGCAAGCTGCTTGAACCGCACGCAACCCCCGCCCATGTCGAATTTTTTGCCCGCGTCCTTCCACGCTTTCTCGAACCACGCCTTCAACTTCGGATCGCCGTAACAGCACATCAAATAAAAGGCCATGTGGTTCTTCTGCGAACCCAAATTCACGAACGGCAACGGCAGCTTGGGATTGCACTGGTACCCCTTGGGATAAATGCTGTGCGGCACCACGTATCCGATCATGCCGTAACTCATGCACTCTTCGTACCCCTTGGGCAGATTTGCGAGAATGACGCCGCGCACCGCGTTAATTGCCTCGCGACGATCCGCGGGCAGTTCCTTCAAATATTCCTGAACGGTCTTGGCGCTGCTTTGCATAATCCAATCAGTTTACCGGCCTATTGGTGAAACCAACGAAAGCCGATACAACCCGCGCCAAATCCACGCAAGCCCAAAATAACCCAAACTGGGATGCTGCTGACCGCCTTCGTGTTTGCGGCGTTGATGGGGAGCGGACGCATTCAGCCTTGGCACATTCTCGTCCTGGCGGCACTGGGCGGCGTGGCGATGGCCTTCGACATGCCCGCCCGTCAGGCGTTCATGGTGGAGATGACCAGCCACGAAGACCTGATGAACGCGGTGTCGCTGAACAGTTCCATCGTCAACGACTCCCGGGTCATCGGCCCGGCCGTCGCGGGTTTCCTCATGGCGAACGTGGGCATGACCTGGTGTTTTCTTCTGAATGGCCTGAGCTTCATCGCTGTCATCGCCGGATTGCTGATGAGGCGTCTCCCCCCAGATTGTGCCTCCGGCCGAACCGGCCTCGGTGGGGCGGCATGTGCTGGAAGGTTTCATCTACGTGGCGGGGCATCGGCGGTTGCGCATCCTGCTCCTGCTTTTTGGTGTCGTGGGCATCTTTGGCTGGTCTTATTCCGTCTTACTGCCCGCGTACGCGGTGGACATTTTGAGGCTGGGCGAAGGCGGTTACAGCGCATTGCTCAGCGCCAACGGCTTTGGTGCGCTCCTGGGGGCGCTGGCGGTGGCCACTTACGGCAACCGGGTGCGTCCCCGATTCATGATCCTCGGTGGGTTGTGGGTGTTCTCGGCCCTGCTGCTGCTGCTGACCGTCGTGCGGTGGTTTCCGTTGGTGCTGGCGTGCATGGCGGTCGGCGGCTGGGGGATGCTGCTCTATTTTGCAACGACGAACACGCTCATCCAGACCAGCGTGTCGGACGTTTTACGCGGGCGCGTGATGGGGAATCTGGGCACTGGTGTTCGGCGGCATGATGCCCGTCGAGGCATCGAATCTGGCTTGCTCTCGCAGGCCGTGGGGGTGCCGTGGACAATCGCGGTCGGGGCCTTGGTCTGCGCCGGTGCC
>JANXWY010000383.1 GCA_025350905.1 Verrucomicrobiota bacterium | reverse complement strand
GATCTTCTTGCCGGCATCGTAATCGGCGCAAATGCCAACGCTGATGCCCGCGACGGGCCGAATCAACGGGACGCCCGCATCCATGAGCGCCAACGTGCCCCCGCAAACCGACGCCATCGAGGTCGACCCGTTGGATTCCATGATTTCGCTCGTAATGCGAACCGCGTACGGATAGGTCGCCGACGGGATCATTGATTCAATGCTGCGTTCGGCAAGTGCGCCGTGACCGATTTCCCGGCGCCCGGGGCCCGTGATCCGGCCGGTTTCACCGACGGAAAAATTTGGGAAATTGTAATGCAGGATAAATTTTTTCTCATTCCGTCCGCCCGTGTACGAGTCAAATTCCTGTGTGTCATCACCCGTCCCCAGTGTCACCAGGGACACGGCCTGAGTTTCACCCCGCGCGAAAATGGCCGAGCCGTGAGCGCGCGGGAGAAATCCGACTTCGCTGGAAATGGGGCGAACCACATCGAATCCGCGGCCATCGAGCCGTTTGCCGCTATTCAAGATCAGCCCACGGACCGCTTCCTTTTGGATGTAATAAAACGCATCCTTGATGACAAAAGTCGTGACTTTTTCCGCACCGAATTTCTCGACCAGTTTGACGCCCACTTCATCTTGAATCGCTTTGCACGCGGTTTCCCGCGCAAGTTTGCCCGGCGTGAGGAGCGCCGGGACAAACCGGTCGCCGGCGAGTCGCTTGGCTTCGTTGAGAATCTCGTCAGGGACGATGTTTAGAGTGATTTCGCGTTTTTTCTTGCCCGAGCGCGCTACCAGTTCTTTCTGGGCGGTGATGATGGGCTGACAGCAATCGTGACCGAATTTCAGCGCGGCGTTGAAGTCGGCCTCGGTGATTTCTTTGGCGGCGCCTTCATACATCACGATGTCGTTCGCGTTCCCCACGTACACCAGATCCAGATCGCTCTCGGCCTGTTCGGCGTGGGTTGGGTTGGCGATGAATTTCCCATGGACGCGACCCACGCGCACCGCACCGAGCGGTCCATCCCACGGGATGTCGCTGACCATCAAGGCGGCGCTGGCACCGATGATACTCAGAATGTCCGGATCGTTTTCCCCATCGGCACTCAGGACCACGGTCTGCACTTGCACTTCGTTATACCAGCCTTTTGGAAAAAGCGGTCGAATCGGGCGATCCGTGAGGCGGCAGGTCAGGATTTCCTTCTCGGTCGGCCGGCCTTCGCGTTTGAAGTAACCGCCCGGAAACTTTCCGGCCGCGGCGGCTTTCTCGCGATAATCCACCGTTAACGGGAAAAAGTCCTGACCTTCCTTGGCCTTGGTCGCCGCTACGGCGGCCACGATGATGATGGTTTCTCCGAGTTGAACGGTCACGGCGCCGTCGGCCTGTTTGGCAAGTTTGCCGGTTTCGATGGTGATCTGCTTGTCGCCCAACGGGGCGATAACTTTGTCTGGCATAATGTTTTTCTGCCATCACCACCGAGAAACTTCAATGAACTCCGAGACGGTCGGAGCTGAGTGAAATCACCCGGAGGTAATGGACTTTTCTACGCGAGCTTGTTGGTTTGGTTGAGAGGCGAACCGGTCGCGCTTCCGGTCCGGCTGGTTAAAATGAACAGCGCTGAGGCTGGTCCTCAGGCCGCGAAAATCAGCGACGCAATTTGAGCTTCTTGGTCACCAACTGGTAACGGGCGAGATCGGTGTCGTGTAAATAATCCAGCAGCCGCCGGCGCTGGCCCACCATCATCAGCAAGCCCCGCCGCGAGTGATGGTCCTTCTTGTTATCTTGCAAATGGCCCGTGAGATGGTTGATTCGCTCTGTGAGCAAAGCGATCTGGACATCGGCCGAGCCGGTATCTTTCTCGTGCAGCTTGAATGATTCAATCGTCTTAGTTTTAGCTTCCATACTTGTCGTGCGTTTTCAGAAAATGACGCGCTAGACTATTTATTCAACGCGGTGCTGTAAAGCCCTTTAATTCCCAATTTGGCTTGGCGAAGCTGGTTTGATGGATTTAGGCGAAGTCGTTTAGCCGAGCAACAACCCCGCGTTGGCCACTGCCCGACCCTGCCCTCCTTCGCCTTGCCCGCTCGTTGCACCCTGCTCCGGTATGGGGACAGGCACTCGGTCCGTGGCCGAACGGCGTGTAGGATGGCTGGCCGTTTCGCGGAGGAATTCGCCTTGCTCAACGCTCGCCGGGTGGTGCAGCTTCTTCCGTCTGGTTGCTATTGAAAGCCATTATGACGCGCGACCTGACTTCATGAGAGAACCAAGCTTTGGTAAAGAAAACTTGGGCGCCGTCATCGGCGCCGTCACTGGGGCCATGGGTGGACTTTTCGCCGTGGCGATTCCACTGGCTATTTTGACGCGCAACTTTCAGGCGCTTTCGGCCGCGCGTACTTTTGGATTGATCAGCTTCCTCGTTTGTACGCCCATCGGCTGGTTCGCCGGCGGTTACCTCAGTCACGCGCTGGCCAAAAGACTCAGCCTGCAAAAAGCCGGGATTCTCGGTGGGATCATCGGTGGAATGTTTCCCGTGACCGGCTTTGCGCTCTGGGGGTATTACTACATGATCAGGCGTTGAATTTTATCCCCTACCCTGCCCTACCCTGCCGTGCCCGCTCCACATCGCTTGTCGCAACTGATTCCCGCCCGCGGTTTATTTTTCTGCTCGGCGAGCTCGCCGACTACGCTCAATCCAGGACCACCGCTCCATCGCGTGAAACGAGACTGGTTTTGCAGTCCCAAAAATCTTGAAGCTTTTTTTGCGCTTGGAACTCACCCGGCTGGGTTCGCTTGCTCGGCACCCATGCCGACACGCAGTTGTTGCAGCAAGGCCCGCGCACACGCCGTGGCGAAGGCGGCATCGTTGATGGCGCAATCCAACTCCACCACCGGGATGTCTGGTCGCAAGGCGGCTTTGAGCCCGGCATAGAGCGCGTGGTCGGCGTCCGCATCCGCGAACGGACCTCCGGGCGCACTGATTACGCTGCCGCCGCGCAAGGGGAGCAACACCGTCACGGGGCCGATGGAGCGATTGAGCTTTTCGGCCAGGATGGCGCCGAGCTTGGCGCATTCCTCGACCGTGGTCCGCATCAGTGTGACTTGCGGATTGTGGGAATAAAATTTCCGGCCGGAAAACTTGGCGGGCACGGTTTCGGGCGAACCAAAATTTACCATATCGAGACAACCGGTGGACACCACCGCCGGTACGCCCAGGCGAGCGGCCGCTTCGAGCCGGGTGGGACCGGCGCTCAACACCCCGCCTACCAGTTCATCCGCCCATTCGGTCGTCGTGACATCGAGCACACCCGCAACCAGGCCGGTTTCAATGAGCGATTCCATGGTTCGACCGCCCGCTCCGGTGGCGGCGAAAACAATAACCTCGTAGCCGGCGGCTTCGAGGATAATCCGCGCCTGCTCGATGCAAGCGGTGGTGTTGCCGAACTGGCTCGCCACAATGATCGGCTTGTCCGCCGTGACGGGCAGCGGCATCTCGACCATCCCACAAATGGCCCCGGCCGCGCGGGCAAACAGCGGGCGTGAAATTCGATTCAAGCCCGCCACGTCCACCACACTCGGAAATATCACGATGTCCTTGACGCCCACGTAAGGGGCAATATTTCCGCTGGCCATCGTGGAGACCATCAGCTTCGGAAAACCGACGGGCAGCGCGCGCATCGCCGCGGTGGCAATCGCCGTGCCGCCGCCGCCGCCGAGCGAGATCACACCGTCAATTCGCTTTTCCGCCACCAATTTGGCCAGGATAATCGGTGCGCCGCGCGTCATCGCGGCCACGGCTTCGCCGCGATCGCGCTTTTTCACGAGCGCCGCCAAGTCCGCGCCCGCTGCGGCGGCCACTTCGCGCCGGCTGGTGTCGACCTTGATCTGGGGTTCCCTCAGCGTGCCAACGTCGATGACATGCACGGAGTGACCGCGTTGCCGGATCAAATCGGCCACGAATCCGTGCTCCTCCCCCTTCGTGTCCATCGTCCCCAAAATGGCAATGGTTGACATGGCCAAGCCTCAACAGGTCAAAACCTGCGCGCCCGCGAGCATCATTGCCCCGCTTTCCCACCACACCACAAGACCGCGTTGCGCAGTAGCTGAATGTAAGCCGCGTGCTCATGAGCGTCCGCGTCGTGACCGAGCGTGATGCCGACCACCCGCCCCTTTGACTGCTCAGCGGTGAAGACTTGGGGATAGTCTTTGTCCTTGGACTTGGAGTGGGCGGTGGCGAGAACTTTGATGGGTGCGCCCTGGGCGTCGGGTTCGAAATAATACAGTTCATCTTGCAGTCGGAACTTCGCCGGCACTCCGCGCATCAACGGATGATCGGTCCCCGTCACCACCACCTCAAACTCGCCGTATTTGTCGTGACCGCGCGAACCGCCGCCGATGAGTTGGCGATTATATTCCGGCCAATCCGCCCAATTATACCAGAGACCCGGGTGGAGGCCGATGATCCCTTTGCCGCTTTGCAAATGGCGAAAGATCGCAGCTTTGGTGGCGGCGTCGGTGAACGGCTTGTTGTTGCTGATGATCAACACATCCACCCCGGCGATGGCGTCCGCCAGGCCGCCGGTCGTTTCGGTGTAGTTGGCACTGATGCCGCCGGTGGCGTTGAGGGTCTTGACGTCCGCCAGATTAAACCAACGCTGAAAATCATGGCTCGACCCGCCCCCGAGGATGAGGGTCTTGATCCCCGCACCCCATTTGAAGGCGGGTACCGGCGGGGGGTTGGAACTGCCCGAGGTTGGCGCTGCGGCTGAAGGTCCATCGCCAATTTCCGCTGTGATGGCGACGAGCGTGGGCGCCACCTCGTTGTTGTAACTGGCGATCGTGAGTTTCTCAATCACCCCGCGCTTCGTGAGCGACTTGGCAAAGTACCGTACCTGGCGTCCGTTGTTGAGTAGTTGATCCAGGTTGTCGAGCGCCTCGGAGCCCGGCACGTCAATCTTAGCCACATAGTCGGCAATCTCGACGCCGTTGTGCAACACGATATCCTCCGTCGCGCCACTGACGTAATGCACGGTGATTTTTAGCACCGGCGCATCCTTGGGGCCGAGCGGGTACCCCCAACCGGCGGCTCCCAAGAAATGCAGGCGCGTGGCGGCCCGGCCCACTTTCACTTCGACCTCCCGCGGATAATTCCGGGAAATGCCCGCGCCCCCTTGCAGGACGAGGACGTTGTTGCCCGTCGCCGCGCGCTGCGGACTGACGATATCGAACGGCACATCCCGATGCTTAAGCGTGCCCCACTTTTTGAAGCGCAACGATTCTTCGCGCGACTCCAGCGTGAGGTAGATGCCGCGCGAAGTATTCGCGGTAAACGCACCGGTGAGGTCGAGAATGCGATAGCGCTGATCATCCGCGCACAAATAAGCCAGCAAGTCCCGCAAGGCTTCCGCGCCCAGTTGTTCAAAGCCTTCCGGCATCAAGGAGCGGCCGGTGTTACGACGGGATTTAATGTTGTCTTTGCGGATTTCGGTTTCGGCGGTCTGGTTGCGCAAGACCACCGCGCTGCTGTTTTCGCGCAGGACAATGCCGTCGTAACTTAGGTCATCCTTGGTCTCGATGCTCACGGCAATGAAGTTCGGTTCGACGACGCGGTTAGGGTCAACGATGTGGACGAGCAAGTCTTCGGGGCCGTGCGCCCCCATGCCGTTCAGGTTCGGGGCAAAGTCGGCGCCTTCATTTCTGAACTTGTGACAGGGCGTACAGTTCTGGGTGAACAGTTTCGCCCCGTTGGTGAGATTGCCCGGCTTGACCACTTCCGGACGCAGCTTGGCAATCAGGGCGTCTTTCTCCTTTTGCTCAGGGCCGCGGAGTTCCTCGATCACCCCCACGGCGTGTTTGGCGACGGCAGGATCGGAGTGGGTCCGCAGGCGATACAGGTTCGCGAGGCCCAGCAAATTCGGATCAAGTTTCCGATCCGCCAGGGCCTGGACCATGGCTTCCGACCAGTCGGCGCGCTTGAGCAATTGGCCGAAGTCCGCTTCCCGCAGGTCCGGATCCAGCTTAGGCAACGCGCTCAACAAGGCTTGCCCGGCCGCCGCATCCCCGGTCGTGCCGAGCGCTTCGATGACGCGCCGCTGCAGCGCAGGGCTCGCGTCGCCGCCCACCAGTGCCGTCACCGCCGGCACGATACTCGCATCGAGGGCGCGCACCCCGAGAAGATTGGCGGCGATCTGTCCGCGCTCCTCGTCTGGCAACGATTTATCCGCGAGCCGGGCCTCCGCTTTGCGAACCGCCGATTGCGCCGCATCGCCGATCTGGGCGGTAAAATTCCAACGGGCAATTAGCGGCAACACCGCGCCGGCCGTCTGGTCCGAACCCAGCAACTGCTTCAACGCGTTGCCGAGGGCGGCGTCCGCCGCGGGCTTCACTTCGGGCTTGAGGTTGGCGGTGAGGGCCTGCAGCGCCGCGGCCTTTTCAGCATCTGTGGAGGCCGGTTTGCCCGCGAGCGCGACGACCAGCGCGCGGGCGGCATCCGGATTGTTCTGATTGGCGAGTTGCCGGGCGAGTTGAGAAATCATGCCAGCGATCAGCGCCGGTTCCTTTGCGGCGAATGCGGCGTTGAGAAACAACAACGGATCTTTTGCGCTCACGGCCAGCGCAGCGGTTTCGAGATGCGGATTCTTGAATGTCGGCCAGGCGGCAACAATTGCGGCGGCCAATTCGCTGGTGGGCGTCACGGTCGTGCCGGCGACCAGCGCCGCCAGGCGCACGCGCTGATCCGGGTCGGCCAACAATGCCCGCACCAGCTCCGGTGGCGGTGCTTCCCCGGAGTTGTCCTGCTCCGAGGCGATGCGCATGGCATTCTTGCGGACCACGGCGTCCGGATCACGAGCGGCGGCCAACAGTAAATCCGCTTCGAGCAAACTCAAATTGTGCAGGACCCACAACGCCTGCATCCGCCCGTAAGCGGTGGGGGCTTGCGCCGCCTGTTGTTTCAACGCGTCGGCAACGGAGCGACCCGTGCCTTCACTCAAGAGGCGATTCGCGGTCGTGCGCACCCAGCCATTCGGATGATCCAACATCGCGACCAGTTTCGCGGGATTCTTCGGATTTAGCTCAAAGGCCGGCAATACCTGCGCCTGCTGGTGTTGAATCCGATAGAGCCGCGTGAAGTGATGGTCACGATCGGGACGGGTGGCGGCGTTGTGCGCGCCATGCGGGGTGCCGCGCGTGTCGTTGTGTGCGGCAATCTGATTGTACATGTCCACGAGGTAAAGCGCGCCGTCAGGGCCGACCCGGCTGTGGATGGGCTTGAACCAGTAATCGGTACTGGTCAGAAAATGCGTTTCCGTCCGACCCGCTTCGCGGCGACCTTGATAACTGACCCCGGCGGGGTCGAGAAATTCGTGGTGCATCAACCAGACGGTCGGCTCGTGCAAGAAGAACGACCACGAGGGCCCCTGCCATTTCGCCGGCCAGGCACCGCCGTCGTAAATGCACGCCCCGGCCGCCGCGGTCCACGCCCCGACCCAGTCAATCTGCACGTATGGCTGCCGGGTTTCCTGCCGGGCGGGGAAAACTTTGTTCTCCTCCATGATCGGCTTGACCGCGCGCACGCCAGTCACCCCGGCGCGGCTGATAATTTTTTCCGGTAACACGAGGTGCAGAATCGGTTCGCCGCAGGTGGCGGTGCTGAAAAAGATTTCCCCGTCCGGCGCAATTTCGCAGCCCCAGGTGTTGCAGGAACCGGCGGCCACTTGTTCCAGCGCCGAGCCATCCGGTCGGAAGCGGTACAATCCGGCGGAAATGTGGCCAAATTTCTTCGTGCCGTCCGCCGAGGTTACATCACCCGCACTGTACCCGACGCTGCCATAAATCCAGCCATCGGGTCCCCAGCGCAGGTTGCTGATCACGGCGTGCGTATCCATCACTCCCCAGCCCGTGAAGAGCACCTCGGTCTTGTCGGCCTTGCCGTCGCCGTTTGTGTCTCGAATCCAAAGAATATCCGGCGCTTGGGCGACGATGACGCCGTCCCTGTAAAAGACGACCGAGGTCGGCAACTCGAGGCCATCGGCGAACACCGTCTTCTTGTCCATGATGCCGTCGCCGTTCGTGTCTTCGAGCAGGGAAATCCGATCGTGACCGGCGCGCGGCTCGTTGCCGCCGATGGGAAACTTGTCCGGCTCCCGCTCGCGCCAAGGGGTAATCTTGGCGTCGTTTTTGGTGATCAGGCGGCCGCCGGGGTATTCCGGGGTTTCGACGACCCACAACCGGCCTTGTGGATCCCAATCGAGCGACATGATTTTCTCGGCCACATTTTCGTCGGCGACCAGGGAGAGTTTAAAATCGGGATGCAGGTTGAAGGTTTTCATGGCTTCCGCGGCCGGGAGCGGCCCTCCGGGAGGATAGCGAAGCGAAGCCAGTTCCGGGGGCGTACAAAATTCATCGGCATTGGCGCGCTTGCCCGCCCAGGCAATCCCGCGCAGCAAGACGGCACGATACTGCGGGGTGTTGAACACATCATACTCATGACCGGGCAGACTGACGAAGGCCCGATACGGAGCGGTGCCGCCAGCCAGAGTTTTTTCATAAGTCCAAATCTGCGGCGCGATGATATGCACATTGTGGAAGCTGGTGGCGAGGACTCCGATGTCGGGTGCGAGATCCAGGTCATAATAGATTTCATCCTTCCAATCGAAGTTGGACAACCCGCGGCTGATGGGATGCTGCGTATCCAGCCAGCAAATGCCGGCCTCCCCTTCGAGCCATTTGGTCGCCTTCTCTTTGGGCAGATCGGCACCGGCCCAACGCCAGGCGCCGCCAATGATGGATTTGCACCACGCGGACTGATCCCCGCTCACGACGCCGTCGTGGAGCACGACCAAACCGCCACCGCGCTGCAGAAACTTTTCGAAATCCGCCCGCCGTTCGCCCGTGATCTTCATCCCATCCGCGGCGTAAATAATGAGCACGTCGGTTTGCGCGAGCTGCGCGGCTTCCGGAAAATCCAGGTCGCCCTCGACTTTCATCCCCCGTTCGCCGAGCAGCTTCGTCCATTCGGCCAGGAAGCGCGGATGATCATGTTGATTGGGGCCGTGGGTCTTGACGCCGGCGCGGATGAAGACTCGGAGCGGTTCGGCGGCGGTGACGGAAACCGCGCCGATCATTAGGGTCGTAACGACGAGGAGGGGGAGGATTTGTTTCATGGATAATTTTGGAAATCAGATTCAGGGGCAGGCGGGCAGGCCATGCATAGCGCGAATTGAAGCCCATGGTTCTTGAGCGGAGACGTCCACGATGCCCGGCTCCGGGGCATTTGCGGGCGACAGGATGGCGAGGAACACCAGCCGCTCGCGGAACGGATTGTACGTGCCATGCACCTCGCCCTTCGGGACCAACACCATTTCACCGGGGCCGAGCACGCGATGCGCTTGGCCAATCCATTGCTCGGCCCGCCCGGAAAGGATGTAAATAATTTCCTCCCGTGTCGGATGCGTGTGAAACGGATGCGACCGTCCAGCTTCCATGTTGGCGCGCACCATCATCAATTCCTGATTTGGCACCACATCCGAACGGCAAAGCCATTCCTCGAGCGTCCACGGGGAGAGGAAATCCACCTTCTCGGCCGCAGTCACGAAGCGGCGGTCGGTGAGGGCAGGATTGACCGGGTTCATAATGAAGATTGAGGCCGGGGCGCTGTCCTCCTCCTCTCCCCTCCGAGGGGAGAGGATTGAGGTGAGGGGTGCGGAGTCGTTGTGCCAGTGGAGTCACCATGCAAGAAGCGGCGTGACCCCCTCACCCTGACCCTCTCCCCCTCCGCGGAGGAGAGGGAAACGACGGGGCGCGGGTCCTCGCGAG
>JANXWY010000345.1 GCA_025350905.1 Verrucomicrobiota bacterium | reverse complement strand
CGCAGATTCATCCGACGTGCATTCCGGTCAGTGGCGATTACCAATCCAAGCTGACGTTGATGAGCGAGTCCTTGCGCAACGATGGCCGGGTGTGGGTGCCGAAAAAGCCGGAAGATTGCAAAAAGAACCCGGCCGAGATCGCGGAGGGCGATCGGGATTACTACCTGGAGCGGATGTATTCCGCGTTTGGCAATCTCGCGCCCCGCGACATCGCCAGCCGGGCGGCCAAAACGGTGTGCGACGAAGGTCGCGGAGTCGGGGAGACGGGGCTGGGGGTGTATCTGGATTTCTCCGCGGCGATTCAGCGTCTGGGGGAAGGGAAAGTGCGCGAGCGTTATGGCAACTTGTTCGCGATGTATCACGAAATCACGAACGAAGACGCCTATCGCACGCCCATGCGCATTTATCCCGCCGTGCATTACACCATGGGCGGCCTGTGGGTGGACTATAACTTGATGAGCAACCTGCCGGGCTTGTTCGTGCTGGGCGAAGCGAACTTCTCCGACCACGGCGCCAATCGGCTCGGCGCCAGCGCGCTGATGCAGGGTTTGGCGGACGGCTATTTCGTTTTGCCGGCGACTATTTCCGGTTATCTCGCGACGCAGAAGCCGGACCAGCGGCCCGCCACCGATCATGCCGCTTTCAAGCAAGCCGAAGCGAACGTCCAGCAGGTTACCCAACAACTCCTGGGCAACCAGGGCCGGCGCACGCCGGCGAATTTCCACAAGGAGCTCGGCAAAATCATGTGGGATCACTGCGGCATGGCCCGCAACAAGGCGGGCTTGGAAAAAGGCATCCACCTCCTCAGTGAATTACGCGCGGAGTATTGGAAAAACGTCAAAGTGTCCGGCGCGGCGGGCGAATGGAATCAATCCCTGGAAAACGCCGGGCGCGTCGGCGACTTCATCGAGTTGGGTGAGTTGCTGTGCCGCGATGCGCTGCACCGCGAAGAAAGCTGCGGCGGCCACTTCCGCGAGGAATATCAATACACCAAGGACGATCCCGAGACGAAACAGGGGCTCGTAAATCCCGGCGACGTCAAGCGCCGCGACGACGCGTTCGCCTACGTGGCCGGCTGGGAATATGGCGGCGCCCCGGACAAAGCGCCGATTCTGAACAAGGAGCCGCTCGTGTACGAGGAAGTTCACATGAGTACGCGCAGTTACAAGTGATGCCGCTTTAAGGTCACAAATTGTGACCTTAAAAGTTTACCAGCCATGAGCGAAGCCAGCCTGATTCCAGTCCGTCGCATCGAGAGCAAGATTTTGCTGCTGCGCGGCGAGAAGGTGATGCTCGACCGCGATCTGGCGGAACTTTACGGCGTTGAGACAAAAGTTTTGAATCAGGCGGTGCAACGGAATATCGAACGCTTTCCGGAAGACTTCATGTTCAGGCTCTCTGCGGAGGAATCACGGCTCATCTTGAGGTCACAAGTTGTGACTTCAAGTGACCAAAAAAGTGAAAAACGCCCGCAAAGCGAGCCAAACTTGAGGTCACAAGTTGTGACCTCAAGTTCAGGATACGGCGGGCGGCGCTATCTTCCCTACGCCTTCACCGAACAGGGAGTGGCCATGTTGTCTAGCGTCCTGACCAGCCCGCGCGCCATCCAAGTGAACCTCGCCATCATGCGAACCTTTGTGCAGTTGCGGCAAATGTTGTCGTCGCATGCCGACCTGTCGCGGAAGCTGGCGGCCTTGGAGGGGAAATACGACAAGAAGTTCCGGGTGATATTCGATGTCATCCGCGAGTTGATGCGCGAGAAGAAAAAGCCCAAACGCGAAATTGGCTTTCACACGTTGATGGCCAAACCCGCGAAGGCAGGCGGCGCAAGCGCAAGGAAGATTTGACCATGAAAGTTAAACTCAAAGTCTGGCGGCAGAAAAACGCGCAGAGTCCCGGCGGGTTCCAGACCTACGAATCGCCGGCCCTGAACGCCAACATGTCGTTCCTCGAAATGCTCGACGTGGTGAACGAGGAACTGGCGAATCGCGGGGAAGAACCCATCGCCTTCGACCACGATTGCCGGGAAGGGATCTGCGGCACTTGCTCCCTGGTCATTGACGGCAAGCCGCACGGCCCACACAAAGGCATCGCAACGTGTCAGACGTACATGCGCAGTTTCCAGGACGGGGACGAGATCGTGGTCGAGCCGTTCCGGGCGAAGGCGTTTCCGCTCATTAAAGATCTGGTCGTGGATCGCAAGGCATTTGACCGGATTCAACATGCCGGCGGGTTCATCAGCGTCCGCACCGGGAGTGCACCCGATGCCAATTCGATACTCGTGCCAAAAGCGGACGCGGATCTGGCGATGGACGCGGCGCAATGCATTGGCTGCGGCGCCTGCGTGGCCGCCTGCAAGAATGCCAGCGCCATGCTGTTCGTCGCCGCGAAAGTTTCCCACCTTGGCTTGTTGCCGCAAGGCCAGCCGGAGCGTTATCGGCGCGTGAAGGCCATGGTCGAACAGATGGACACGGAAGGCTTCGGCGCCTGCACGGTCACCGGTTCCTGCGAAGCGGTTTGCCCCAAGGAAATCTCACTCGACTTCATCGCCCGGATGAACCGTGACTACGGCGTAGCACTGCTCAAGGGCGAACCGAAGCAAGTCGCCGGCGGCGCGGGTTGAGTGGCGGGGGAACGACGCTAAAGTTCGGCCGGTGAAATTCCCACGCCCACAATACTGCACCCTTGAATTACGTTGAGTCCCAGCTGTGCCGCCGCGGCCAGCACCGCGTCGGATTCCGTACCCGGATTCAACCACAGTTCGTCACATCCCAGCACGGCGATGTCCGGTAATACTTTGAGCAGCATCGCGGGCGGGAGATAAACGCTCACGAGCTCGGGTCGGGCGGGCACGTCGCGGATGCCTGGAAACACAGGCACGCCTTCGATGGTTTTCGCCTTGGGATTTACAGGCCAAACGGTATAGCCCTGCTGCAAAAAGGCGCGCACCGCCTTATTGCCAAATTTGGTCCGGTCGTTCGAGGCCCCGATAATGGCGACGGTTTTCATGCCGGAATTATCCAGTCGCCCGGTCCGCTGGCAAGCCAGCGCCCGGCCGGCATTTGATATTCAGCCTTGAATTGAGGCGCGGGTTCCTGCGAAATGCTCCTGGCGGAACGGCGTTATGGACTTAGCAGACATTTTAACCAAGGAACAAATCCTCCCGGATTTGCAGGCCACCACCCGCTGGGAAGCGATTGACGAGCTGGTCAACAACCTGGTAACCACCGGAAAAATTCAGCCCCAGAATCGCGAGGCCATCGCGGCGGCCGTCAAGAAACGCGAGACCTCGATGAGCACCGGCATCGGTTTCGGCATTGGCATTCCGCACGCCTCCACGGATCTTATCCCCGAAGTGGTCGGGGCTTTGGGCCGCTCCCGCACCGGCGTGAACTTTGACGCGCTGGACAGCCAACCGGTAAACCTCGTCATGCTTTTCCTCGTCCCCCAGGGTCAGTTCCAAAAACATCTCCACACCCTTGCCAGCTTCGCGAAGATTCTGCACAAAGCCGAATTTCGTGCGGTGCTGACCCAAGCGCCCGACGCGGAAGCGATGTTGAACGTCATCAAGGAACAGGGGAAGAAGTAGCTTATTGCCCGTTCTCGCTCCGCTGCTTTTTATCCGTGTTCATCCCGGTTCATCCGTGGTTAAATTCTTACCGTGTTGCCGCATAAAGAAATCGAACTCCGCCTGCAGCAAGCTGCGCACGCGGTCTTGCCCGCCGCCGACGTCGCCTCCGTCCTCGTCCGCCCGTGTCCCGATCCAAAATTTGGCGATTATCAGAGCGCCGCGATCATGTCCTTGGCCAAGGCGCATAAACTCAATCCCCGCCAACTCGCCACCGAGGTCGTCGCCCGGCTCGACGTTTCCTCATGGTGCGAGAAAGTGGAAATCGCCGGCGCTGGGTTTCTGAATTTTCGACTGCGGCCCGACGTGCTCGGCGCCGCGCTGGAATCCGCAGCGCGCGGCGAGCATCTGTTTTTCGCGAAAGCCTCCCAGCCGCGCACGGTGGTCGTGGATTTCAGTTCGCCCAACGTCGCCAAGCCGATGCACGTCGGCCACATCCGCTCCACGATTCTCGGGGACAGCCTCACACGCTTGCTCCGCCTGCTGGGCCACCGCGTCGTCACGGACAATCACATCGGCGACTGGGGCACGCAGTTTGGCATGTTGCTCGTCGGCTGGAAAACCATGCTCGATCGGGCGGCACTGGAACGCGACGCCATTGCGGAGCTGGAAAGAATTTACCGGGCGATCAACGCGCAGTGCGACGCGAACCAACCTACCTATAACGCGGCGACCCACGGAGCCGCCCGCGCTGAACTCGTGAAACTCCAGCAAGGCGACCCCGAGAATCTTGCGCTCTGGCGCGAGATGATCCGGCTTTCACAAATCCAGTTTGACACTATTTACGGCCGGCTGGGGGTGAAGTTTGATCATGCGCTCGGGGAAAGCTTTTATAACCCGCGCCTCCCAGACATCGTGGCCCAACTCATGGCTCAAAGCATCGCCCGCGAAAGCGAAGGGGCGAAGTGCGTCTTCAGCGACGGCACGCTGCCGCCCAAGGAAGACCCGTTTCTGATTCAGCGCGACGGGGAGTGGCAGCCGAATCCGCAGCTCATTCAGAAACGCGATGGCGGTTACAACTACGCCACGACTGATCTGGCCACGATTGCGCACCGGCTCGCAACCTGGCAGCCGTCGGAAATCGTCTACGTCACCGATGGCCGTCAGCAGTTACACTTTCAACAATTGTTCGCCACGTTTCGGCGCTGGCATCCGGAACTGGCCGGCCGGGTGAAGCTGGCGCACGTCTGGTTCGGTTCCATCCTGGGCGACGACGGCAAGCCACTCAAGACGCGCACTGGAGAAAACGTGAAACTCGCCGACCTGCTCGACGAGGCGGAGGCGCGCGCCTTTCAGGTGGTCTCGGAGAAAAACTCCGCCTTGCCGGAGGCCGAGCGCCGTGCCATCGCCCGGGTGATCGGTCTCGGCGCCGTAAAATATGCCGACCTGCTGCCAAACCGGCAGAGTGATTATGTTTTCAATTGGGACAAAATTCTCGCCTTGAACGGCAACACCGCGCCGTATTTGCAATACGCCTATGCGCGGATTCAAAGCATTTTTCGGAAAGGCGAAATTCCGAAGTCAGAAGTTGGGGATCCAGCAGTGGCCATCCGGCTGGCCGCGCCCGAAGAAATCGCCCTCGCCCGCCATCTCCTGAACTTCGGCCTCGCCCTGGAAGCCGCCGCCGAGGAATACCGGCCCAACTTTATTTGCACCTATCTCTTCGAACTCGCGAGTCATTTCTCCCGCTTCTTCGAGAATTGCCCCGTGCTGAAAGCGGAGGCCGCCGATCGGGCCCGCCGGCTGGTGTTGTGTGAGCTGACGGCGCGCGTGCTGGCGCAAGGCTTGGAAATTTTGGGAATCGAAACCGTACCGAACATGTGAGCCCTCCGGAGGGGACCGGCGTTCCTCGCGCCTTAGGCGGTGGGCAATGGCAATGCAAAGGCGAAGACCGCGCCGCCCGCCGGATCATTGCGGCCCCAGATGCGCCCGCCGTGATCTTCGACAATTTTCTTACAGATGGACAGCCCCAGGCCGCTGCCATGGTTCTTGCCGTGCGTGGCAAACGGCTGGAATAACTTCTCGGCCATCTCCGGCGCGATCCCCGGCCCGGTGTCCGCAATTTCGGTGACCACCTCGCGGGCGTCCTGACGGAACCGCAGCGTGATCGTGCCGCTGCTCGGCATCGCTTCCGTGGCGTTCAGCACCAGGTTATGGAACACCCGGCGCAGCCGTTTGACATCGAGGTTCAAAATCGTGGCCGGGGCGGTCGGGGCCCCGGCCAGGCGCACGGAGATCGCTTCCAGTTCCGGGGCTAGTTCCACCGTTAACGACGCGATGAACTCTGCATAACTGACCGGCACCCGCGCGGTTCCCGGGTCGGCCTGGGAAAATTGGAGAATATCAGTAATCAGGTCGTTGATGCGTCCGACCTGCTTTTGGATGCGGCCCTGCGCGGCCGCACGCAAATCCGCCGGCGCCTCCGGCTTGCAAAACATGTCCGCCGTGAGACTGATGATGTTCAAGGGATTCTTCAGGTCATGAACAATCGAGCGGGCGAAGCGCCCCACGGCCGCGAGCCGTTCGGCTTGCACCACCTCGTGGAGGTAGTGCTGGTTGAACTCGCGCAGCCGCCGGCTGATGAGTCGTAACAGAGCCGCAGCCAGCACGGGCGACCGCTCGATCAAGCTCACCATTTCCGCGCGCGGCAGGAAATAAACCGTTGTCGGTTGGGCGGCCGTGGCGCAGGCCGAGCGTGGTAGTTGCTCGAGGACGGCCATTTCCCCGAACAGCTCGCCTGGGCCGATCGATGAAAAAACCTTGCGGGTGTCCGGATTGACCTGCCCGGAGATGTCCACGCGGCCTGCCTTGACCACGTACGCCCCGTCGCCGGGCTCCCCTTCGCGGAACACCTCCTGGCCTACTTGGAAGGTCCGTTCGTCGACCACCTGGCGCAGGGCCGCGATCTCTTCCGGCTGGAGGAGGCAAAACAATTCGGCGGACTCGAGCGCGATCATGCCCGCAGATTAAGCGGAAATGCCGCGGCGTAAAGCAAAGACCGCAGGGGAAAACTTGACGGGGCCGCCGCGAAAACCTAGCCTGACGCCCGGTTGGTGGCCATAGCTCAATGGTAGAGTCCAAGCTTGTGGAGCTTGTTGTTGCGGGTTCGAGTCCCGTTGGCCACCCCATTTTCAAAAATCCCTGGAGTACGCGCTGACACCATCGAAAAACAATGGCGCATTCGTCGTTGACGCGTATGCCGACCTGAGTGTTTGAACGCCCGCATGTCCGTCGCCCCTTTGCTCCAACTCACGGCGATCGCCAAATCCTTCGGCGCGGTGCGGGCGTTGAACGCCGTGTCGTTTGAACTGCGGGCGGGCGAAGTCCATGCGCTGCTGGGCGAAAACGGCGCCGGAAAATCCACGCTCATCAAAATCATCGCCGGTGCGCATCCGCCCGACCACGGCGTCATTGAAATCAACGGCGCCCGCGTGGGGAAGCTCACCCCGGCCTTGGCGCACAAACTGGGCATCGCCTGTATCTATCAGCAGCCGGCCTTGTTTCCGGATCTCACGGTCGCCGAGAACATCGGCCTGCGCCTCGAACCGGTCGCGGGCGCGTCGCGGGTGAATTGGCGTCAGCGCCAGATCCGCGCCCGGGAACTCCTCCAACGGATTGGCGCCGCGATCCTGCCGGACGCCGAAGTACGCTCGCTTTCCATGCCGGAGCAACAGCTGGTCGAGATCGCCTGTGCGCTCGGGGCGGGCGCGCGCATCGTCATTATGGACGAACCAACGGCTTCGCTGACGCAGCTGGAGCAAAAGCTGCTTTTCGGCGTCGTGCGCGAACTGCAAACCAGCGGGGTCGGCGTGATCTACATTTCGCATCGCCTGGAGGAAATCTTTCAACTCGCCGACCGCGTCACGGTGTTGCGGGATGGCGAAAGCGTGGGCACTCATCCGGTTCGTAGCCGTCGAGGGAACGCGGCTCGCTCTGAACAATCGGAAATCGGAAATCGGAAATCGGAAATTGATCAGCGCCTGCTGACGTCGGCGACACCTATAACGGAGGCCGAACTCATCCAGCTCATGGTCGGGCGCGAGGTTTCGTCCATCTACCCTCCATCCGCGGGCGCCGCGGCGGAGGTGGTGCTTGCGCTTCAAAACCTGGGCTGCGTGGTGGGCGGGGTGAAGCGCGTCTCCCTCGAGATTCGCGCGGGCGAAATCGTCGGCCTGGCGGGTTTGGTCGGCGCCGGGCGGACGGAGCTGGCGCGCATCCTGTTTGGCATCACGCCCGCCGACACGGGAGAAATTTTCCTGAACGGCCGGCGCATCACGATTCATTCGCCGCCGGAAGCCATCGCGCACGGCATCGCTTACGTGCCGGAAGATCGTCGCCGGCATGGCGTGATTCTCGAGCTGCCGATTGCGCAAAACATGACCCTGGCGATCCATCGCCGGATTTTTCCCGGCGCGTGGCTGCGCTTTGGCGCGGAGCGGCAACTGGCACTTGGTTTCATCCGCGACCTCGACATCAGGACGTCCGGGCCGGCCGCGCTGGGCAGTTCGTTGAGCGGCGGCAACCAGCAAAAAGTTTCGCTCGCGCGCTGGCTGGCAACAAAACCGAAGCTCCTCATCCTCGATGAACCGACGCAGGGCGTGGATGTGGGCGCGAAAAGTGAAATTCATAAAATCATCCGCCGCCTCGCGCAGGATGGCCTGGCCGTCTTGATGATCTCGAGCGACCTGCCCGAAGTGGTGGGCATGAGCGACCGCATTGCCGTCATGCGCGATGGCACGATCAACACCATCTTGTCCGGCAAGAGCGACGCGCACTCCGTCATGGCGGCGGCGCTGGGACAAAAGGAGAGGGCGATATGAAAGATTTTTGGTTGATTCTCGCTGTCGTAGCCATTATTGGCCTGCTGGTTAGTGTCTTTCTCGATCGTGTCGTCAGCCCGTGGCAATGGAAGCGATCCTTTGCAAAGTTTTTCAAAGATTTTAGTCAAGGTAATATCAAACCTCGTTCCTACGACATAAAAATTCATTTTGATGAGACCAGATTCGGAGTGAAGAATGACCAGTCTACCGATCAACCATTGCGAATGTCGTGGAGCGAAGTTGTCAAAGTTGCAGCGTACAAACGCGACTTGTTTTACACCGACTTGATTTGCGTTTTTCTATCGAGAGCAGACCAAACCGGATTGGAAATTCATTGGGATATGGGCAACTGGATAGACTTCACCACCTCGCTTCCAACGCGTCTGCCAGGTTGTAAACCAACAGGGTCTTGGCTTCAGGATATTACTGTTCCCGCTTTTGCAACGAAGCTGACGGAGCTATACGCCTCCTCATCAGCGGGACAGGCCGGAGGCCTGTCAGATATTAGCCGGGGGTTGAGTGCAGCGACACCCCCGGATAGCGTCCCCAAAATCAACCGCACCCCGGAGGGGTGCTAGAAGACAGAGACAACCATGGGATCGACCTTTCTCTCGCTGCACTACCACATCGTGTTCTCCACAAAAGAACGTCGCCCGTTCATCAAGTCGGCGTGGCGATCCAAGCTTCACGAGTATCTTGGCGGCACAGTGCGCGGACTCGCTGGGATTCCTGAAATCATCGGCGGTGTGGAAGATCACATTCATTTGCTCGTCGGCTTGCGCGCCACGCATTGCCTTGCGAATTTCATGCAAGAACTTAAGAAAGCATCGTCAATCTGGGCAGCCGAGAAACACGAACGGGTTTTTGAATGGCAGGAAGGCTATTCTGCCTTCACCGTGAGTTGGATGCACATTGAGGCCGTCCGGCAATACATCGCCACGCAGGAGGAACATCATCGCAAAACGGATTTCGTCGCTGAGTTGAAGTCATTGCTCGACAAGAACGGCGTTAAATACGAGGAGAAATATCTTTTGTGATTTGTGTGCGCTTATTCACAAACCCTGCCACCCCTTCGGGGTGGTGTGATGCTTTTCCACGATCCGGGGGTGTCGCTCGCCGACTCGCTCAACCCCCGGCTAATTTTTGGCAAGCCTCCGGCCTGCGGATTGGAAAAGCCCGATGAAAAGCCATTTCCGCGAACTCTCCGTCGCGGTCGCCTTGGGCGTACTGCTAATCTTTCTCGCAATCGCCGCGCCGGCGTTCTTCCGGCGGCAGCCGCTGGTTTCGCTCCTCACCCGCGAAGCGCCGACGCTGGTCGTCGCGTGCGGCATGGCGCTGGTCATCATTTGCCGGCAGATTGATATTTCGGTCGGATCGCAATTCGCCGTGTGCAGCGTCGGTGCCGGTTTGCTGGCGGCGATGAAATGGCCGCTGGCGCTGGTGCTGCCGGCGTCGATTGCGCTCGGCGCGTTGCTCGGCGCGGTCAATGGCGCGCTGGTGGCGGGGCTGCGGCTGCCGTCCATTGTCGTCACCCTTGCCACCATGGTCACATGGCGTAAAGCGCTCGATTGGCGGCGGCAGGGCGAATTCGTAAACCTGCCCGAAGGCGGACAATGGTTCGGGCTCAGCCAGTCCGCCGGGCAATGGACGCTTATTCTCAGCTCGCTCATGCTGCTCGTGCTGCTGGTATTCGCGACGAAACATCTTGCCGCCGGCCGTTTCATTTATGCCATCGGTTCGGACACCGAGGCGGCGCGGTTGGCGGGCCTCCGACCGCAACTCACGACGTTTGGGGTGTTTGTTTTCATGGGCGCGCTGACCGGACTGGCGGCGATGATGAATGTCGTGCAATCGCCGCAGGTGGATCCGAAATCCGGCTCCGGCCTAGAACTGAAGGTCATCGCGGCGGCGGTCGTGGGCGGCGTGGCGGTGTCCGGCGGCCGTGGGAAGCTGTGGGGCGTCTTCGTGGGGCTGCTGCTGCTCGCGTGCATCAGTCCGGCGCTCACGCATTTGCATGTTGAGGCCTATTGGGAAAAAGCCATTCAAGGCACCATCATTCTCCTGGCCGTCGTGGCGGATGGGTGGCGAAGCCGGAAGGAGAAACGCTAACCGCTAATCTGCGCTAATTATCGCTAATCTATGCAAACTGAAATCTACAAGGACGAAGGCTATAAGCTCATGGGCGCGGCGTTTGAAGTTTACAACGAGCAGGGCTTCGGCCTGACGGAAGAAATATATCAGGAGAGCCTCGAAATTGAGTTGGAATTGCGTGGGATTCCATTTTGTTCCAAGCTGGAACTGAAGTGTTTTTACAAGGGGCGCGAGCTCAAAAAACGTTACGTGCCCGACCTGTTCGTCTTCGACGGTCTGGTTGTCGAGTTGAAAGCGGTCAGCCAACTTCTACCCGAGCATGAAGCGCAACTCATCAACTATATGCGTATTAACAAACAGCCAGTGGGTTATCTCATCAACTTCGGTCACAAAGAAACCCTGGAATGGAAACGATTCATTCTTTCAGAACTCATCACAAAACGGGATTAGCGAAGATCAGCGCAGATTAGCGGTTTATGTCTCCCTCATCACAAAACGGCGGTTGGAAATCGCCATGGCTCCGGCACGAGACGATTCTGCTGCTCGTCGTGACGTTGGAATGGTTTTATTTCAACGCGGTCGGCCCGCGCTTTGGTTCGTTGGACAACTCGTTCGACATCGTCCGGCATTCGGTCGAGATCGGGTTGTTGGCGTTGGTGATGACGCCCATCATTCTTACCGGCGGCATTGATTTATCGGTCGGCTCGTTGCTGGGTCTGTGCGCGATTCTGTTTGGAAAGCTTTGGCGCGACGCCGGCCTGTCGCCCGTGCTGGCCGGGGTTTGCACCCTCGGCGTCGGCGCGCTGGCGGGCGGATTCAATGCGCTACTCATCACCGGGCTGCGGTTGCCGCCGTTGATTGTCACCCTGGGTAACTACTCGCTCTTTCGCGGCCTTGCCGAAGCCATCACCCATGGCGTGGACACGTTCACGAATTTCCCGGCGGCATTTCTTTTCCTCGGCCAGGAACGCTGGCTCGGGGTCCCGGCGCAAGCGCCCCTCTTCGTTGCGGTTGCCGTCGGGGTCTGGTTGCTCGTGCATCGGACGACCTTCGGGCGCTCGTTTCGCGCCATCGGATTGGCGCCGGAGGGCGCGCGCTATGCCGGGATTCCCCTCGAGCGGCGTCTCGCACTGGCCTACGTACTGGCCGGCACCGTCGCGGCCCTGGCGGCCATCATCTACACCTCCCGATTGGGCCAGGCCAAGGCGGACGCGGGCATGGGCTATGAATTATTTGCGATTACTGCGGTGGTCTTGGGCGGCACGAGCATCTTTGGTGGGGTCGGTTCGGTTCACGGAACGTTGCTTGGGGTGGCGGCCATCGCCGTGCTCAACAATGGCCTCGTTCACGCCCGGCAACCGCGCGAGCTGGCCGGGATGCTGACGGGTCTGTTGTTGATTCTGGCACTGGCCGGTTCAGGGTTGCCGAAATTGCTGGCCTCGCTCCGGTCGACCCGGCAAAGTTCGCCACCAAAGCAACAATCATCTGATACTGCATGAAAAATACTCTGTTTCTGCTGCTGGCCGTCGCGATCGCCGGTCTGACGGGCTGCGGCAAACCTGCCGACTCAACGGGCGGGAGTTCGACCAGCGCAAATGGCGGAAAGAAACTCACCATCGCCCTCCTGCCCAAGAGTAAAGGGAACGCCTATTTCATCTCATGCAAGAAAGGCGCGGAGAAAGCCGCCCAGGAACTGGGCGTGGAATTGCTGTTCGACGGCCCGACGGATCCCGATCCCGCGAAACAAAATGAGATCGTGGAGAATTGGATCACGCTGGGGGTGGATGCGATCGCTGCCGCGTGCGAAAACAAGGAAGGTATTTCGACCGCCTTGCGGAAAGCGCGCGCCAAAGGCATCAAGGTGATCACCTACGACGCCGATGCCTTGCCCGACGCGCGGGAATTTTTCGTGAACCAGGCACGCCCGAGGGGATTGGGAATGCGCTGATGGACGAGGCCGCGCGCTTGTGCGACAACGCCGGCGAGTTTGCCATCATCACGGCGAGCCTGACGGCGGGGAACATGATCGAATGGCAGAAATGCATTCAAGCGCGGCGCGCGGCGAAGTATCCGGAGATGAAAATGGTGGCGTTGCGGCCATGTGACGATCTCAAAGACAAGGCGCAGAGTGAAGCCACGGCGCTCCTGGGCGCGAACCCGAAGCTCAAATTGATCATGGCGATTTGTTCGCCCGCCGTGCCGGGCGCGGCGGAGGCTGTCAAACAGGCCGGCAAAGTCGGCCAGGTGAAGGTCATTGGCCTGGGCTTGCCGAATGAAAACAAACGCTACGTACACGAAGGCGTAACGGATTCCGTGATTCTCTGGAACACCGAACAGCTCGGCTATCTGACCGTGTTGGTGGCCAAGGCGGTGGCCCAGGGTGAGTTGAAGGCCGGCGCAAAGAGCATCAACGCCGGGACCTTGGGCAACTTTGAGATCGTGGGCGACAACATCCTGTTGGGCACACCGTTTATCTTTAACCGGACAAACATTGACCAGTTTGATTTCTGAGTGGGAAACTCAAACCGCTGATCCGCGCTCAGCTCTACTGTTCTAAGCGCACCGGCGGGGCGGCGGGAAGATTAGCGGTTTATTTCCGGCCGGATTAAGGGTAAATGTTTCGCGGTTGCGCGCGTGGTGGAATGGCAGACACGCCAGACTTAGGATCTGGTTCCGCAAGGATTGGAGGTTCAAGTCCTCTCGCGCGCACCACTATTTGCCAAGGATGTTGAAGCTGCTCACAATGTTTGCTCAACCGTTGCACCGAATAACGCCCGGCCCGCTTGACCGCCGCGTGAAATACCCCGTCACCATCCGACACCGCACCAGCACGGCGCAAATTTACGCACGGGGCGGAAAATTCGCTTATTATCGGCTCGCCTACACCGTCGCCGGCGAGCGGAAGATGCAAACCTTTGCGGCCTACACAACCGCTCGTGACGCCGCCGGGCGGCTGTGGGGCATTGACTATCCGAGCGGGGCGAGTGTGCGGTATCAACTGGATTTGCTGAGTCGCATCATCGGCATCACGAACATGGCGACGTCGGGCGGCTCGACGTACGTGACGCGGTATCAGTATGATGCCGTCGGCAATATCACCAACGTGATTGATCCGTTCAATGGGAACACAAGCTTTGTGTACGACGGCGCGAACCGGCGGTCGCAGCGGACGCTGCCCAACGGGGTGTTGACGACGTGGCAATACAACTGGAAAGATCAGGTGACGAACATTACGCACAAGATCAGCGGCACCACGTTGGCCAGCGTGTTGTATGAGCTGGCGACGGGCGGCGAACCGACGAAGATCACGCGCGAGGACAGCACCTACGTGACATTGCAGTACGACAGCGCATTCCGACTCACGAATGAAATTTATTATAGTTCTGGCGGCGTACCGCAGACGACGAACAGCTACGCGTATGATGCGGCGGGTAGCAGGATCAAGCTGGTGCAAGGGGGATTGACGCTGACGAACAGCGTGACGGCCGGGTATCAAATTACCGCGGTGAAGAATGCCACCAACGGGAGCACGACCAACAGCTATGCGTATGATACCGGTGGGCGGGTGACGCAGATCGTGCGCGACGGGGCGACGTTGAATCTCGGGTACAACTCGTCGGATCAGGTTGCGGCGGTGACGAACGGCGCAGCATGGGTGACGTATCGGCATGATGCGAACGGGCGGCGAACGGTTTCGACCAACTCGGCCGGAACGGTGCGACGGCTGCTGGTTGCGTCGACACCGGGCAGTGATTTAGAAAGTCCGCATCTCATTGCCAACGCGAGCGGCACAGTGCAACAGGGCTATGTGTATCTCGGGGACGACCCGATTCTGCGTTACACGACCAGTGGGACGGCATCATATTACCTGGAGGATGGCATGGGCAGCGTAATTGGTCTTGCTCCGGCCAGCAGCCCCAGTACGGCGAACACGACGCGGCTGTTCTATGACGGCTTCGGCAACGGACGCGGCACGAATGGTCCCGCACCGACGATTCCGACGGGCACGGGTGGCGACTTCCGATTCCAGGGAGCGTGGCTCGAAACTGATAGTGGCCTCTACAACATGCGCGCACGCGAATATGACGCACGCATGGGGAGGTTCACGAGTAGGGATCCGGTGGAGGGTGATGTCCTTGGTCCGGAGACAAGGCATCCATATACCTACGCAAATAACAATGCTGCTTTTTATTCTGACCCAACTGGACTATTCACGATTTTGGAAATTGATTTTGTCAATAGCGCTCGGTTTACAGAAAAAACTTTTCGGGCTGAGGCATCACGGAAGGTGAAGGAGTATATCAAGGACAAAATCCACGAAGCAGTGCATGAGGGATTAGCACGAGCCATTGAGCGATTACTGCCGGCAGATTTTAGAAAGGTTTACCAAACTTTTGGTGCTGGTGTAGCCGGACTGGAGTTCGGAAAAGGGGTTAATCTTGCGTTGTGCAAAGTGGATGCTTTGGAAGGCATGGTCTGGAGAGACCCATACATCTCTGTCGATGGCGAGCCGAAGAGCAACGGTTTCGATTGCGATGACTTAAAATCACCGCAAGGCAACAAATATCCACATCCCGACTTCGTGTTGAGTTCTTCAGAACCGAAATCTAAGCAACCTGCGTACGTGGTCGGTGAGGCAAAATGGCAAGCAACGACGTTAAGGTGGTATTTCTACAAGCCCCAAAGTAAAAGTCAGTGGCGTGCAATTACTGCGTACGCACGAGAACATACATATTCAAAAACCGCCCTGTTTATCACGTTTGCACGTGGGGATAAAAATGTGTTCAAGAATGTTGTGCAACAGATGAAGAAGGACTCGGCGGCCAAAGGAATCAACATTGTCGTTATCCCATTGACGCCATTGAAATTCTGAACGACGCGGCGTTATGAATGAAATAGAAAGAAAAATCCAATTTCGCAGGCTTGCCTCTAGTGGTGATCTGCAAGGCGTTTGCCGAATGCTGGAGGAAGATGGGATGCCGCCAAGGGGGGCATTGGCAGTGGCTGCGTCCAATGGCCACGTCGGAGTGGTACGGGAACTCTTAAAAGTCGGTAAATACCCTTTGGGCAACCTTGGAGAGCTGGCTTCAAGCCTTTGCGATGCTGTGAGGGAAAAGCAGACGGATGTTGTGCAAATCCTTCTTGATGCGGGTGCCAGCCCCGATTCTGGTGCCGGAGAATTCCTGAGCGTTCCCGCGCTACTTATCGCAGCTCGGCAGGGACTGGCGGGGCTTGCAAAGCTGCTCCTTGATCTAGGCGCTAACCCCAACGCTTACGACATACCCGCCGGGGCTGGATTGATGGGGGTTGAAGTAAACGAAACCGCTTTGATGGCAGCCGCGCTCAAGGGTGACCTGAAAATCGTACAGATGTTGCTAGATGCCGGTGCAGATCCGGACATTAAGGGCATCAAGGGTAAAACGGCTTACGAACTTGTTTCCAAACGAAAAGACCGTCAGGAGATTTCAAAACTGCTTCTGAACTGGCGTTGGAAAAAACCATCCGGCGGGGAGAAGTCGGACCCAAAAACCGCCTCAAAGCCCAATGCTTTAAGCAGAGCATTCAGTTGGAAGAACGCACTGGTGGCACTGGGAGAAATCTGCGAGGCAAAACCTACCCAGTGTCGTCAGGACAAAAGGATTCAATCGTTCACAATTACCGCAAAGCGCGTGAAAGAAATCGTAAAGAAGAAGTCTGAATCAGAAGCCTTGTCAGGCAGCGACTACAATAAGGTGCTGGCGCTGGCAAGGGAAAGCTGTGCCTTGGTTGAAACCTCGTTGTTCCTATCATTTGACAACGGTTGCGCAGAGATTTTTATCGCTCCTTGGGAAGACAAATTCAAAACCATCGCTGCATTGAAAACTGGGTCAGCAAATTATGGAGTAAACACGAAAAAACTGATTGCAGCTTTGAAGAAAGTTGACGCGCTCTGGCCATTTGACTTATTTGAATGCGGGAAAAAATCTGTGAGCGGAAGTCTTACTGCACCAATCAAGAATGCGAAGGTATTGGCAACAATCCTCTTTGATTTGAGCCCGTTCGTCCTTGAGGAACACTCCGGGGCAATTACGAGGTTTGAAAGGCATTTGGGTAAAGAGAGGCGATTTAAACTCTGTTGGGATTGACGGCCACGACGCCGTGACGAAGATGACCAACCAGGCAGGCGGCACCACCAATCTGTATGATGCCACCGGGCGGCTGACCGATCGCAGCTCGACCATCGGTGGGACGAAGCGGTATGAGACTTACAAGATCAGCGACCAAGCGCCGAATGGTACCGGGTGAAGGGCTAAAATATTCCTGACAATTCCTGACAAAAAAGTTTCGTTTGGAGTGTTATTGCGTTCGTGTGGCGAAAATGGCGAATGTGAACAATCGTCAATGTTTATGCAGGTGAAGTGAACGGTCGCGAAAAGTCGCGCAGTGCTTGAACCAGGTTCAAGTCCTCTCGCGCGCACCACGATTTGCTCAGTGAGCAGGGAAGCCAACGAAGTTGGCACCAGGCGGGCACCGAACCAATACCGAACGCCCACCCGACCTGTGCGATCAAGGCGTCACCAATCCCAGTATGTTTTGTCGCGGGACGGCGCCGTACACACGGCTGTCGGCACTATTGTTGCGGTTGTCGCCCAGCACAAAATATTGATTCAATCCGCAGACCCACATTTGCGCCCGATAGTGCGGGCCGGCATAAGTCTTGGTCCCCCGTTCGAGATAGGGTTCCGGCAGTAGTTTTCCGTTTACAAACAACTGGCCGTCGTTGACGTAAACCCGGTCGCCCGGTTGGGCCACGATGCGCTTGACCGCGTAACCGCCGGTCTCCGGATCGCGTAAGCCGACAATTTCCTTGAGCTTCGGCGCCCGAACGAGATAAACGAAGCGATTCAACAGGTAGCGTTGGGAGTCGAGTAACGTTGGCAGCATGCTGCGGCCGTCCACTTGGACCGACTGCACAATAAACTGGCGGCAAAGCCGGAAAACTCCGTAGGTGGCCATTAAGACTAGCAGATAACCAAATCCCGACTTTAGAATTCGTCGTAGCGTGCTGAGAGTATCGCCTCGCAGTCCAAGGCTGGTCCGCAGCACTAATATTTTCGCGGGTCCTGAAATTTCCTCGTGAATATTAAGCATCGGAACTCTTGCCGTCGGTTCGCCAAAAGGATTTCCCTCGATCGCCATGGCTGTGGCGGTAAATCATTGGCCGTGGCCCGTCCGCGCCATCATCGACCATCGGGCGTCAGTTAATCTCTCATTCAGGTTTCGATGGGAATGATACCCCACTCTTTGGTTTCACAGTTGAGCACCAATTGCACATTTTGAAGTTTTAGCGTCGTGGCCTTTTCCTGTGCCATTGAGCGCGAGTCAAATGTTGTCGCATTTCTAAAATCCGGGGTCCAAAAGTCGCCGGCACTCAAGTAGAGGCGCGAGGGGATTTCCTGAATCACAACCTTGGTGAAAACTTGCCGCAGAAATTGACTGCCGGAGTTGACCCCGCGGAAGATGGTCGATTCGGTTAGCGCGTCACTGGTTTCCATGCCGATAACTTTCATGCCGCCGCCCGCAGCCGGCAATAGGGGCGAGCGCGAGTTGATGGCTCGGAGATTCCCTGGTTTAGTGGCCAGGAATGCCCTTGGCTTCCAGGCTTGCCCATCGCTTGGAGCCACCCGATCGCAGTTTAGCGGCTCAGCGACTGGGGGGCACAATTGAAGTGCGCCCGCAAATGCGATTTCCAAGCACGCTCAGTTGCCAGGAAATTTTCCAAGCCCTCAGACCTCCAGCGTCAGTTCAAACGTTGCCATCCTTTCTAGGGAGACGCTGAATAAAGCGATGTTTTCAATTTTCCCGGATTGCTGACGGCGCATGATGGTCAAGCGACCCGCGAAACTCGCCTGACGGCTTGGTTCGGCGTCGCAGTTCTGGTTCGGTGGCGGTCTTGAACCGCC
>JANXWY010000340.1 GCA_025350905.1 Verrucomicrobiota bacterium | reverse complement strand
CTCGCGGCGTGTGGTCTTCTTTTTGGCGGCAAACTCGGCGTGCGTGAAACTGGTCTGGTGGGTCATGCAACACAGACGAGAAAATCAGCCTCCTCGTTCAAAAGAAATCCATGCGGATTAAATCAGCGTTTCCCTAGCACGCCGGATTTCATCGCGGCGTCAATCGCGCAAGGACGGCGCGGCGCGGCGCGGGCCACCAAGATCTGGCGGCGGTCATTCAAAAGACCGCTCCCCACCGAGCGCGACAAGTTGATTTCCCAAGGCGGGGTCGCCTTCAATCCGCCGCGCGTTGCAAGCGGAGAAGGGTTTACCCCGGCCGCGCGGGGCATCGATCGAGAAACGTTCGGAGCGTTACCTTCGGCTAGCGCAGGGTTTCGATCTGGAGGCGTGACAACTCGCTGACGCCGAGTTCAAGCAACGCGGCGTTCCGGTAGAGCTCCAGATTGGGTCGCAGGTTCGGGCCGTGCGTGCTGCCACGTTGATGCGTCAATTCTTTGATCGAGAGCACGTCCAGCGCCACCGGATCCCGACTGAAGCGGAGCTGGTTGAGCACCGTCGAGTAGTGTAACAATCCGTGCGGTCCGCCTTCATACTGGCAGATGAGCGCATCCGTGATGTTCAGCACCACACGGTCGCCCAAGACCGGGAGAGCGTAGATTTCCGGAACGGCTTGCGCCAAGCGGCCGGGATCGTTCTCGAAGCGCAGGCTATTGTCCACGCTGCCGAGCGCCAGGCTGTAAAGATTGCCACACACGCCGGCTTCATTATGGTTCAGCAACGGGGTAAGATTGATGATTTTTGTCATCTCGCTCGTGACGAGTTTGGCCACAAAAGATTTTCGCCCTACGCCTTCGCCTTTTTTTTCAAATTCCAGATCGCCGAACATAAGATTGCCGATCAGCGGCGTGTCGTAATAGTTCGTCTCGCTGTATCCGGTCTTGGCGCTGGCCGCCACACGCACGCCGAGTTGGGCAGCAAGGGCCGTGAAGCCGGCTTCGCGCAAGTCTGACTCCTCCTTGTCCCAAAGAATGATCTGCTGCGGGGGCAGGCCGGCTGCGATCAAACTTTGAGCCACAGCCGCAACCACGGCCGGCCGCGTGCCGCTATCGGGACCGGGACGGGAATAGACTTTTAGTCCGACCGTGTCCTTGAGGGACACCAGGCTCAACCAGGCGGCCCGGGTCGTCGCCTGGCCGGTGAGGTTCGTGAGGCCGCGGCGAACCATTGCGTCCACGACCTCTGGGCACGGGCGAAACGCATCGGTGGCGGCGCGGTCCTCCACAATGACGACCCGGGGGCCGGGCAAGCTCGGGCTGGTGCTCAGTGCTTCCGCGCTCTGGCCGGTTACTGCAAGCGCGCTTAGGCCGATCCAGCCCGACGCCAACCGGAGCCATCGATTGGAAGGATGCGAGTTCAGTTTGCTGCTTGGTGCGTTTCTTGACACGTCAGGGCGTGGATGTTAACACGAGCTCCGATGCTCGCCACAAAAATTCGAACCGCCGGGGGCCACGGTCTCTTGCTGTCGTTGGCGGTTCTGCTAACGGCGTGCGCACCACCCGGCACCAGGGCTTTGCTCAAGGGCAAGAAGCTGCTCGACGCGGGCAATTGCGGCGCCGCCACGCAGGCACTAAAAACCGCCACGGTGCTCATGCCGACGAACGCGGTCGCCTGGAATTATCTCGGCCTGGCGTACCATTGCGCGGGGCAGGGGACGAACGCCGCCGCGGCTTACCTTCACGCGCTCTACCTCAATCGCGAGTTGCTGGAGGCCCGATTCAATCTGGGCTGTCTTTGGCTGGAGCAGGACCGGTTCGAGGCGGCCAAATCGGAATTTACCGCCTACACGCTGCGCCGGGGAAATGTTCCGGAAGGCTGGTTGAAATTGGGGCTCACCCAACTGCGCCTGACCAACTCGCTGGCGGCGGAGAAGAGTTTTCGGGAAGCCACCCTTTTGAATCCCAAGAGCGCCGAGGCGTTAAATGGTCTGGGACTGGCACAACGGCAACACGGCCGAACGGCCGAGGCGGCGCAATCGTTTGGCGCTGCGCTCCGGCAGCAGTCGGACTATCGCCCGGCGTTGCTAAATCTGGCGACCGTGTCGCTACGCGATCTGAATAATCACTCGGAGGCGTTGCGACGCTATCGCGAATACCTCGATCTACGACCGCGCGCCACCGACTGGGAAGCGGTGAACCTTTTAGTCCAATCTCTGACTCCGACACCCGTCAGCCCACCCCGCCCGGCGACGAACAGCGTCGCTCACCCAGCGTCAGCGACCATTGGACCCAAGCCGACGTCCGTAATCGCCAGTCGATCATTGACCATGTCGAAGTCAGAACTAACCCAAACGGTGGCCAAATCAACGTCCGCGCCGTTAACGACAGCTTCGCCGCCGCAGCCGGTTGCCGTAGCCAAGTTGGCGCCGGATTCGCTGGTGAAAATAGCTGCCGACAATTCCTCCGCCCCGGTGGCGGCTACGCCCGCCCCGGTTTCTACCAACCTCAACCGCCGTCCCACACCGGAGCCCCGGGAATTTCTTTCCATGAAGCCACCGTTGAAGCAGCCGGCGAAACCGGTGACCGACGAAGCGAACGGATCGGCTCTGGTGACGAATACTTTGGCTAGCCTTTCAGCAGTGGAATCCCTTCCGGCTGCGGGCGGTCGATACGTATATCAATCGCCTCCGACGCCGGAAGCCGGGGACCGGATAGCAGCGGAGCGAGCTTTGCTGTCCGGGCGCCAAGCCCAGAATATCGGTCGTCTCTCGGAAGCGATTCAGGCCTATCGTCGGGCGGGGCAGTTGGACGGCAGTTACTTCGAGGCGCATTACCTGCTCGGTTTGGCTGCCCTGGAGGCGCGGAGTTTTCGGCTCGCCTTGTCGGCGTGGGAAACCGCGCTCGTCCTCCGGCCCGACTCGGCGGATGCGCGGTACAATTTTGCGCTCACCCTCAAAGCGGCGAACTACCCAAATGACGCCGCCACGGAGTTGGAGAAACTGCTCGGCATGCACGCGGATGAGGCACGGGGACACCTGACATTGGGCAACCTGTACGCGGAACAGCTGGGCGACCACGCGCGCGCCCGACGGCATTATGAACGGGTCTTGCAACTGGATCCGCGCAATCCGCAGGCTCAGTCCATTCGATACTGGCTGGTCGCCCATCCGAACTAGTTCACTGGCACGGAAAGCGCTTAATTCTGGAAGAGGCCGAGTGCTTTTTGCCGGTACGCCAGCCTGAATTATGAACATCGGAAATTTACCGTTTAACTGGTTCGATATCGTGGTGCTGATCCTTTTGCTGGTCGGGATCCGCAGTGGCCGCACGCACGGCATGTCCCAGGAGGTAATGTTCATGCTGAAGTGGGTCGCACTCGTACTTCTGTGCAGCATGGCCTACGAACCGCTGGGCTTGTGGCTCGCGGGCGTGGCCGGAATCGGCAAACTCTTCGCTTATGTCCTCGGGTATATTTTGACGGCCGCTTTCGTGGCTTTGGTGTTCGTCTTTCTCAAACGGGTGATCGGGGATAAACTCAAGGGCAGCGACGCTTTCGGTAAGTCCGAATTTTATCTTGCCATGCCGGCCGGGATGCTGCGCTTTGCCTGTGTCATCCTCGCGTTTCTCGCCTTGCTCAACGCGCGTTATTACCCAACTTCCGAAATCAAGGCGATGGCGAAGTTTCAGGACGAAAACTATGGCAGCCAGTTTTTCCCCACCCTCCAATCCGTGCAGGCCGATGTGTTGGAGGATTCCTTCCTCGGATGGCAGGTAAAAAAACATCTCAGTTTTCTGCTCATCAAGCCTACCTCGCCGGGCGCTTCGAGGCCGGCTACCCAGCAAGTACAACGGCGGGAATTCACTTTGCCCTAGACGCGCCGCCCGGTTTCCTTCTTGATGGTCGGGTGGCCGGGCTGTTTACCGATAATACCCTCGAACAAATCCGCGCCGCCAGTGACATTGTGGATGTGATTGGCGGCTATTTGCCGTTGAAACGGGCGGGTGGGAACTTCACGGCCCTCTGCCCGTTTCACAAGGAGAAGTCGCCGAGTTTCAATGTTAATCCCCAGAAGCAAACTTTCCATTGCTTCGGCTGTCACAAGGGAGGGGATGTGTTCTCGTTCGTGAAGGATTATGAAAACATCGGTTTCGTCGACGCGGTTCGTCGATTGGCCGAACGCGCCAAGATCCCGATTGAAGCTGATAAGAATCCCGCCGCTCAGGAGTCTCGACACCTCAAGGACACGCTGCTCCAAATCCATGAGCAGATTACGCAGCGATGGCAAAGCTGTCTGGCCAATGAAGCCGCCGGGCAGATCGCTCGGGACTATCTCGCGAAACGCGGCGTTTCCGAAGCGGCCGTGAAACGGTTCCGGCTCGGGGCCGCGCCCGAAGCATGGGATGACACCGTGAATTGGGCGAGGAATAAAGGGCACGATCTCGCCGTGGTCGAGCAGGCAGGCCTCGTTTTGAAGAAGGACGGCAGCGACCACCATTATGACCGGTTTCGCGGCCGGTTGATGTTCCCGATCTGTGATGAACAGGGGCGGGTGATCGGGTTCAGCGGGCGCGTGCTCGCCGGTGATGAGAAAACGGCCAAGTATGTCAATTCGCCCGAAACGCCAATCTTCACCAAGAGCAAAGTGTTTTTCGGGCTGGACAAATCCAAGCGCGCCATCCTCGACGCGGGTTACGCGATTGTTTGCGAGGGTCAACTGGACCTGATTGCTTGTTTTGAGGCCGGCGTGCAGAACATAGTGGCGCCGCAAGGGACGGCGTTCACGGAACAACACGCCCGCATCCTGAAGCGCTACGTGGACGAAGTCGTGCTGTGTTTCGATTCCGATAACGCGGGTCAAAACGCCGCGGTGCGTTCGCTCGACAGTCTCCTCGCTTCTGGCCTCGCGATCCGGGTGGCCGTGGTGCCGGCGCCGCATGATCCGGATAGTTTCATCAAAGCCAATGGCGGCGAGGCGTTCCGCAAATTGATCGAGGCGGCCGCGGGCTATTTTGATTACTATCTCAGCCGGCTTTGCCAGACGAACGATATAGCGACTGACAAAGGTCGACTGGCGGTGTTGCGGGCGATGGCCGAGGCAGTGCGTAAAACGGGCAACACTGTGCTCATCGATAAATACGCTCAGAAAACCGCCCTGCGGCTCGGCGTGACGCCGGATGCCGTCCGCGCTGAGTTTAGGAAGATCTCGCCGGCTTCTGTCACGTTGGAAACCGAGTCTTTCGAGGACGCCAACGAGTCACCATCAGAAATGCCGCGTCCCTCGACGACCGAGGTGCGGCTCCTCAAGTTGACGCTACTGCACAACTCGGCAATCGATTGGCTCGCCGCCCATCTCGACCCGGATTGGATTCACAGCCAGGTCGTGAAAGAGATTTTTTTGCGCCGAGTTCAAACTCACACTGATGGTACTTGGCGAAATCTGGGTTTGTTCCTCGATGGCTTTGAGTCGGCGCAAATCCGCGGGCTGATCACGGAGTTAACCATGGACAAACGCGAGCTCCCCAATCCGGAACAACAACTCGCCGACATTACACTGCGACTGAGGAATCAATTTCTGGACGGCCAGATTGCCGGGCTGACCCAACGCATCAGCCAACCGGAAATCTCCGATCCCGACAAGGTCGCGATGTTGCGGGACCAGCAGCAGTTAAAACAACTGAAACGCCAGCCCCTCGCGCCGCTCGGGTAAGCCAAACGGCGCAAACCCTGGCGGGTTTGCGCCGTCAGGAATAAGTCGCCGCTTATTTTGCGCCCTGGTCAATCCAAGCGCGAATCAAGCCGACCTGTTCGGCGGTGAGGGGACCAATATTGGCTTTGTTGCCCTTGGGCGGCATCCAATCATCTTCGTCGCCCACATGCGCCACACTCGCCACCAGCATGCTTTTGGCGCTGTTGCCGGGTTCGATGACCTTGCCATCCTCCCCGCCCTTGAGCGCGCCGGCCAGCGTCGTCAAATTAAGTTTGGCCTTGGGTTTCTCGGCGTTGTGACATTTCACGCAAGATTTTTCGAAGATTGCCTTGATATCTCCGGCGTAGGTGACGCCTGGTTTGGTCGAAGCGGGCGGAAGTTTGCTCGCATCAATGGCCGGTCGTTTGTGTTCCTCCGCCTGCCCGGAGACACTCAGCGCAAATACCGAAGCGGCAATCGCGAAGGTGATGATTTTTGAGGAAAAGGTCATTTTATTTTTCATGGTTTGTTATTGAATCTGCCAAATTACAACGAAAGACGGCCAGGGAGTCAAAAACATTCAATCGGTCCGTCATTTTTTTGGCAGGAAAACTTGGCCTCGATGGAAGCCGGCTTGCACGACGGGGAGTCGTCCGCTAACCATTGGGTCGAATGGGGCAAACCTTTTCTGACGCGGCGCTGGTTGTTCTCGGCCATGGCACAACCAAAAACGACGGCTCGGCCCGGCCGGTGATGCAGCACGCCGCGGAACTGCGCCGCCGCGGGCTGTTCGCTGAAGTCCATGCAGCCTTTTGGAAGCAAGCGCCACAGGTGAAGCAAGTCCTGCTCGAAGTCAGGTCGCCGCGCGTCTTTATCGCCCCCGTGTTCATCAGCGAGGGCCACTTCAGCCGCGAAGTCATCCCGCGCGAGTTGGGATTGGATTCGGATTTCAGACTTCAAACAGCGAACGGCAAATTGTTCTACTGTCACCCCGTCGGCACGCACCCGCGCATGACGGAAGTGATCCTCGCCCGCGCCCAAGCGGTGGTCGCGCAAAATCCATTTCCCTGGTCGCCGAAGCCCCGGGACACCACGTTGGTCATTGCGGGCCATGGCACGGAGCGGAACGAGAACTCGCGCAAATCCATCGAGCGCAAGGTGGAATTGATTCGCGCGCAACAACTCTATGCTGCGGTGCATGCCGTATTCATGGAAGAGTCGCCGCTCATTGCGGAGAGCTACCAGCTGGCGCCGACGCGAAACCTTGTGGTCGTGCCGTTTTTTATCAGTGATGGCCTGCACACGGTCGAAGACATCCCGGTGCTGCTGGGCGAACCGGCGGGCGTCGTGCAGCAACGTCTCGCCGCCGGCCAGCTCACGTGGCGAAATCCCACGGAGCACAACGACAAGCTTGTGTGGTATTCGACGGCAGTCGGCACCGATGCGGGAATGGCCGACGTGATTTTGGAGCGCGTGCGCGAACAGGCGGGGATGGACGCAGGCACGTAAGGATTCGTGGGGAAGCGTTTTCTATCTTTCATCCGCCCGCCGCCCTCCACTATCTTCCCGCCGTGCGTTGGAACAAAATCACAATCGTGGGCGTGGGTTTGCTCGGCGGCTCGCTGGGACTGGCGGTGAAACAGCGACGGCTCGCGCAGCAGGTCGCGGGTTATGTTCGTCGCGAAGCCAGTATCCAGGATTGCGAGCGGGCGGGCGCAGTTGATTATGCCACCACGGATTTGCTCGCCGCCGTCTGGGACGCCGATCTCGTGATCCTTTGCACCCCCCTGGCGCAGATGCGTTCGTTGGTAGAACAGATGCTGCCAGCGCTGAAACGGGCCGCCATCGTCACGGACGTGGGCAGCGTGAAGGCGAGCGTGGTGCAGGAGGTCGAATCGCTTATTGAGCAAGCGGGCGCGCACTTTGTTGGCAGCCATCCCATGGCCGGCGCCGAGCAAATTGGCATTTCGGCGGCGCGGGCTGATTTGTTTAAATGTGCCATGTGCGTGGTCACTCCGACGAAGCGGACCCGTCCAGCGGCGCTCCGGCAAGTGGAACGCTTCTGGAAAAGCTTGGGGGGCCGCCTAATCTCGCTCACGCCGGAAGTGCACGATGCACTGGTCAGCCGGTCCAGTCACTTGCCCCACCTGGTGGCGTGTACGTTGGCAGCTTCCGTGCTGAATCCCAAGCACCCGAAATCGCTGGCAGCGTTGTGCGCGACGGGCTTTCGCGACACGACGCGCGTTGCGTCCGGTTCGCCGGAAATGTGGCGGGACATTGCCGTGGCCAATCGCGTGCCGTTGGGCCAGGCACTGGACGATTTCGTTCGCGAGTTGCAGCGCGTGCAGGAGATCCTCCGGCGAGGCAAGGCCGCCGAGTTGGAGCGCATGTTTCAAACGGCCAAAGCGCGCCGGGATCGTTGGCGGGAAGGATGTATCTCGCCCTCGCCGGAGTAAGGTTCAACCCCGGATGGATCCGGAGCAACGCCGATGAAAGGTCAGAACGTAACACGTGCAGGAGTTTATTTATCCGAAATACCCTGATGAAGAAGACAGCATCACCGACGAGAACTTTTAGCCGCGAAAGAACGCAGGAAACGCAAAAGGGGATGCCTTCTTTTTGTGCTTTGCGTTCTATTGCGGCCCTTCATTTGGTTGCGGCTCCAGTCATGTCTGTTTCCTCTGCGTTCATCCGGAGTTGAACTATTGTCTCGATGCCCTTGCCTGACCTCATCGAAATTGTCCCGCTCACCCAACCAGTGCGCGCCGAAATCACCGTGCCGGGCTCGAAGAGCATCACGAATCGCGCCCTCATCCTGGCGGCGCTGGCAGAGGGCGACGTCACTCTGACGGGCGCGCTTTGGAGCGAGGACACGCAGGTGATGGTGGAGGCGCTGAAGGTGCTGGGGTTCGAGGTGAAGGTCGAGTTGGATGCGGCGGAGTTTTGCAATCGGACGATTTCGGTGCGCGGACTAGGTGGGAAAATCCCGAATGCGGGGACGCCGGAGAAACCCCTGGAATTGTTCGTGGGTAATGCCGGCACGGCGGCGCGGTTTCTAGCGGCGATGGTTTGTTTGGGGTCGGGGACGTATCGGTTGTCCGGCGTGCCGCGAATGCACGAGCGTCCGCAGGCGGCTTTGTTTAAGGCCTTGCGTGAACTGGGCTATCGCGTCGAGTCGGCGAATGAGATGTTGCCGGCGGTGATTCACGGCGGTGGCGAAGCGGCGCGCGGCTCTGGGAGCCGCAGCACGTCCGATAATCAAGACGCGACCACAGAATCTAAACACCTCCTGTCTGGCGAAGCCGCTGCGGGTCACAGACCCGCGCTCCACAACCGCGCTTGCACCGTCTGCATCGAGGCGAGTTCGCAGTTTGCGTCGGCGCTATTGTTGTCCGCAAAGCACGGCGGGTGGAATGTCACAGTGGCCGGCGACGATTTGGAGGAAGCGCCTTATGTCACGATGACTGAACAATTGGTCAAGGTGTTTCCTCAGAGCGGCGGGCGGTTTCAAATCGAACCGGACGCCTCAAGCGGGAGCTATTTCTGGGCTGCAAGCGGGTACGACGTTTCGGACAGAAGCGAAACTCATTCGGCTGATGGGCGGTTGCACACTCTATCGACTAAATTGTCGCCCACGGTCGTCGTCCGGAAATGGCCGAATTCAGGCTGGCAAATCGACGCTAAGTTTCCCGAATATGCTTCGATTTTATCTCCGCCGACCGTCCAAACTCCGGGAGAGATTGCCGCTACCGAAAAAATGTTGGCCGAACTGTGGGGGCCGGATTGGAAAGCCCGCGCCGATCGGGAACACCAGCACTATGAGGAGACGTACTACGCTGAACATGGCCCGGTGATCGTTTCCCGGGAAAAGGACCTGGGTGACAGCATCATGACGGTAATCGTGCTGTCGCCTCTGGGGTCGCCCCGAATGCGCTTCAGTGGTATAGGCCGACTTCGCGTTCAAGAATGTGATCGCGTTGCGGCGTTGCGGACGGAGTTGACGAAATGCGGCGCGAAGGTCATTGAGGAGGGGGACACATTGACAGTTTATCCTTCAACGCTTCACGGCGCGGAGATTGAAACCTACAACGACCATCGCATGGCGATGTGCTTCGCAATTCTAGGATTGAAAGTGCCCGGCATTAAAATCAAGAATCCCGCGTGCGTGAAGAAGACCTTTCCGAATTTTTTCCAGAAGCTGGCCACGCCGCCACCCAACGGCTTGGGCGCGGAGATTCGCGATGGCCATACGGGGAGGAAACTTGAAATGGAGGAGTTGTTTGCGGACTGAATCAGGCTCTTAATCTTGATCTTAATCTTTCTCTTAATCTTTCTCTTAATCTTAATCTCGGATTTGCGCGGAGGATTAAGATGACGACTATGATCAAGAGAAAGACTAAGATTAGGAGTAAGATTAGGAGTTGGAGTTAGAATTGTGAAGCCATACCCCATCGTCATTGCCATTGATGGCACGAGCGCCAGCGGCAAGAGCACCAATGCCAAGTTGGTCGCGCAGGCGCTCGGCTTTGTTCATGTGGATACCGGGGCGATGTATCGCACCCTGGCGTGGCATTGTCTCCAGCAACGCGTCAACACCGAGGACCCCAAAGCCGTGGCCGCGACCTGTCGCCGCTGGAAGACATCGCTCGCGAATGTGGATGGCCATGTGCATTTGCTTGTGGACGGTCAGGACCCCGGACAGGAAATCCGCACCTCGGAAGTCAGTGCGGCCACCTCGCAGATTGCCGTGGTCCCAAAGGTGCGCGATTGGATGAAAAGGAAGCAGCGGGAATGCGTCCAGTTTGGCAGCCTAGTTATGGAAGGCCGCGACATCGGAACGAATGTTTTTCCCGAAACCGATTACAAGTTTTATCTCGACGCACACCTGGAGGAGCGAACCAAACGACGGGCCGCGGAAGGGATCAACGAAAATCTGGCGGCCCGGGATCAACGTGACAGCCAGCGTGCGGCGGCCCCGTTGATGATCGCGCTGGGGGCCAAGGTGATCAACAACTCGACCCTGACATCGGCGGAGACGAGCGGGCTGATCTTGGCGGAAGTCCGGCGGCGACGGGAGGCCTTCGCGAGCGCCGGTCGGTCCGGGGTGGGGCGGTGACATGCTCATGCCCCCCAATGGTTCCGAGGCAGTGTTCCGATCCGCGCGGATTCAGAGCGCAGCATTTCCAACCTGATGAACTTCGTCTATTACTGTGGCTGGCGCTTTTTTCGAACATTTTACCGCGTTTATTTCCGGGCGGAATGGTTCAACGCCGAGCGCGTCCCGGCCGCCGGACCGGTGATCCTGGCGGCCAACCACGCGAGTATTATCGATCCACCGCTGGTGGGCACGGGCTTGGAGCGAGGCATCAGCTATCTGGCTCGCGAATCAATTTTCCGCTTTCCCGGCGTGGGTTGGATCTTGCGGCATTGGGACGCCGTGCCGGTTGATCGTGATGGCGGGGGGGCGAAAGGTTTGAAAGCCATTCTGGATCGCTTGCTGGCAGGCGGCGGAATAATTCTGTTTCCAGAAGGAACCCGAACCTTGGATGGAAAGCTTCAACCCGCCCGTTCGGGGATTGGATTAACCGTGATCAAATCCCAGGCCCCGGTCGTGCCGGTGCGAGTGTTCGGGACCTACGCGGCCTACGGCCGGGATATGATCTTCCCGCGCCCCTGCAAAATCATGGCGAAGTATGGCCGGCCGATGGATTTCGCAGCGCAGCGGGCCGAGGCCAAGACCTGTTCCAAGGCGCGGCTGAAGGAGATTTACCAGGAAGTCGCCGACGAGATCATGGTGCAGCTCGCGAAATTGGAACCGTTCGAGGACCGGGAAATCTTTCCTTAAGACCGGATCGGATTCGGCCCCGATCATATGCATTTAGAAAATGCCAACGACCAAGGCTTCCGGACGAACGGGCAGGCGAGGTCACGCCGAAAGCTTAAATCCCGCTGTTCGACAACGTGGTGCTGATGCTGTTGACGATTTGCGCCAGGCGCGGATGCGATTTTTCAAACTCCTCGACCGAGCGCCGCAGCGCTTCGACGGAAAGATTTAACAGGCGGGGGTCTTGCTCGGTGCGCATGGCCTCATGTGCCGTGACCTGGGTGAAGCCGACGATGCTCTGCGCCTGTTCGCCATGCGTCCGGGCGAGAATTGCCGCCTCAGCCTTCAGAGTGGCAAGCAGGTCGATCAGTTCCCGCCGCCGTTCCGGCGTGAGCGAGTCAGTGGCCTGAATCTGGACCTCGATGCGTTGGATGGTTTCTTCGATCATGTTTGTGCTTCAACTTCCGGGGGCAATGTACGCGGAAGGAACGGTTCGGCAATTACCATGTTTGAACGCCACGGGTGGCCACCAGCGGTGCGACGATGCGCCAGATGGCCGATTGAATTTCTGCGACGGTGCCCGAGGCATTGATGATTTGAATGCGTTTCGGCTCCGCGGCGGCGGCGGCGTCATAGCCTTGAGCGACGCGCTCAAAGAACGCGCGATCGGCCTCCTCGATGCGGTCGCGAATAAAGGGCATCGTGGCTTGACGCGAGCGCAGCCGCTCCTCGCTGAGCGCCAGCGGGACTTTGAGGAAGAAGGTGAGGTCGGGGCGCGTTGGGCCCACGGCGAGATCAATCACATGCCGAACCGTCGTCAAGTCCAACTGCCGGCCATAGCCTTGATACGCCGTGGTGGAATCGTAAAAGCGGTCGCAAACAATGACCTCGCCACGCGCCAGGGCGGGGCGGATGACTTCGCGCACCAGTTGGGCGCGGCTGGCATTCATGAGGAGCAACTCCGCCTCCGCCGTCATTGCGGCGTTGGCGTGGCTGTGTTTGAGCGTGTGACGGATTTCCTCGCCGATGGGGGTGCCGCCGGGCTCGCGGAAGACGCGGACGGTGTGGCCCCACTCGCGCAAACGATCGACCAGCAGCGGGGCCTGAGTACTCTTGCCGCTGCCTTCCGTACCTTCAAACGTGATGAACAGGCCCTTCACAATTTTTTCAGTTTCGGTCCCTTGGGTGAATCCTCAACCCCCCAGCCCTTCGCCTTCAACGTGTCACGAATTTCGTCGGAGCGTTTGAAATCGCGTGCCTGGCGGGCCACTTGGCGGGCTTCGAGCAAAGCGACGATTTCGGCCGGCACTTCGGCTTCGGCGACGGCGCCAATGCCCAGCACGGAATTGATACGCTCCCAGGTGTCGAGGGCGGAGCTTGCGGCGGTGGCGGTCAAAGCATTTTCTGCCAGTTGTTTGTTGGTCTCGCGCACCCACTCAAAAACCGCCGCCCAAGCCGCCGAGATGTTGAGATCATCGTCGAGCGCAGCGGTAAATGAAGCAAGCAAACTCGGCGGACCACCGGGTTCTGACTCGGCGGGTTGAGGGTTGATCTGCGCTTCCGAACGGCTCGGCCCCGCGCCCGGCGCGCCGCTCAATGCCCGAAGCTTGCCGACACATTCATCAATGCGCGCCAGCGCCGTCCGGGCGCCGGTCAAACCGTCCAGCGTGAAATTAAACGTCTCGCGATAATGGGCCGTGAGCAGCAGGTAGCGGACTTCGCGGCCGGTGAAACCCTGAGCCACCAAATCCCGGAGCGTGAAGTAGTTTCCAAGGCTCTTGCTCATCTTCTTGCCTTCGACGAGGAGGTGCGCGCCGTGCAGCCAGTACTTCACGAAGGGTTTGCCGGTCGCCCCTTCGCTCTGCGCGATTTCGTCTTCGTGATGCGGAAACTTCAAATCCTCGCCGCCGAGATGCAGATCAAAGCTTGGTCCCAGCACTTTCATACTCATGGCCGAACATTCGATGTGCCAGCCGGGGCGGCCTTCGCCCCAAGGACTTGGCCAGAAAACCTCGCCATCCTCCGGCACGCGGGCTTTCCACAAGGCGAAATCGGCGAGCGACTCCTTCTCATACTCGTCCGTCGCGACCCGTTCCCCGGCCCGCATCGCTTCGAAATTCAGTTTAACGAGCTGGCCGTAGTGGCAGCCGCAGCCGCGATATTTCTCGATGCTGAAATAGACGGAGCCGTCGGGGGCCTGATAGGCAACACCGCGCGCGATCAGTTTCTCGATGAGGACAATGATCTCCGGGATGAACTCCGTGGCGCGCGGCGTGTGATGCGGCCGCCGGCAGTTCAGCGCCTCAAGGTCGGCGAAAAACGTGGCTTCGTATTCCCGGGTGAACGCAGTCAGCGTAGTCTTGGTTTCACGGACGCGCCGGATGATTTTGTCCTCCACATCGGTGATGTTCATCACATGTGTGACAGCGAAGCCCTTGAATTCGAGATGCCGTCGCACCAGATCGCCGAACACAAACGTGCGCCAATTACCGATGTGGGCGAAGTCATAGACCGTCGGACCACAGCAATACATGCCGACTTTATTGCCGGCCGGATTAAGGGGTACGAAGTCCTGGACTCCGCGCGTCAGAGTGTTGAACAAGCTAAGGCTCATCTTGAATGCGGGTAGGTTAGGCCAAGCGATTCAAATTCAAAGTGCAAAAGCTTTGTCCGCCGCTTCGGACCTTGGACGAAAAATTTAACAAACCAAGAATCGGGTTCCCCAACCCAAGCGATACGCGGACAAATTCCCAATCTCAAGGTTCGCTGGGCGGCCACCGCGTGTAACCCCGCGCCGCTGCGGCGGAGTGGCCGCCGCGAGCAACGGTGAGAGCGAATAATAAGGCGGCTTCGAACGTTGACGGCCCTGATCAGCGAGCCAGATGCGGCGTTACGGCGGCCTGCAGCAAGGACACCAATTCGGGTTGCATGAATTGATAGTCGTCGGGAATGCGCAGGCAGATCACGGTTTTGCCCGCGATCGCGTCGGAGAATTTTTCGCGCAGCCGTCGCAGGTGTTTCTTTTCCATGACGAAAACCACGTCGGCCCAGCCCAAGTGGCCGGCCGTGACGCGGATCCGCGCCCCCGGCTCCGTTCCGGCCGAGCGCGCCTGGACTCCATCCACGCCGTCAAAAAGTCTTTCGGCGGTGGGACTACGCCAAAGATTGCGGCTGCAGACGAATAGAACTTTCCTTGGCCGCACCATCCTCCGCTATTTCAATTTCTTCACCAGGACCTTCGAGTTGCGGCCGCTTTGGTCGTATTTCTCGCGGCGCCCGGCCGGCAAATCACCCGGCGTGCCTTCGGCGAAGCCGCCCTTGGACAGGAAATAAGTGAAGGCTTGCGTGGAGAGGGTGAGCAATTCGCCCAGTTCGAGTTCGCGGGCCTTGCTCTCGACGAACTGGATGAGCTTTCGGCCGATCCCCTGATTTTCATGCGAAGGATTGACGAAAAGCGCTGCGAGCTCGCCCTGCTTCGATTCGGGATAAACATGCAGCGCCACGCACGCGACGGGATTCTTATCAATCTCGAAGATGTAGTAATCCCCGAGGTGCTTCTCGATGGTGGCGCGGGTGCGCTTGACCAGTTCATCGGTTTGCACGCCCTTGTCCGTGAGCAGCTGAATCGCCCGCACGTCCTTCTTTTTCGCCGGCCGAATCTGCTGATACTCATTGGCGTAAATCAACGTACCGATGCCCTCATTCGAGAAGACCTCCGTGAGCAAGCCTTCGTCCACGCGGCCGTTGATCACGTGGACGCGCTGCACGCCGGCCCGGCAGGCGGCGGCGGCATGCTGCGCCTTCGATTGGGTGTCCGGGGTAAACTCGCACTTGTTTTTTTCCAGCAACGCGCTGAGTTCGCCCACGATCATCTGGCGGATCAACTTGCCCTGACAGACCAGGCCATCCGTGGAGGTAATGTAAATCAGTTTCACCGCTTTGAGCGCGTCGGCCACGGCGAGGGCCACGCCATCCGAATTCACACGATAGGTCTTGCCGTCCCCGTCGAAGCCGAGCGGCGGGATGACGGGTACGACGCCCTGGGCAAGGAGCGTTTGCAATAGCTCCACGTCCACGCGCTCGACCTTGCCGGTGAACAGGTGGTCCACGCCCGACAGAATGCCCATCGGGTGCGCAATGATGGCATTGGTGCAGGCGGCGCGGAGATCGTTGGCGGACAGCCCTTCCAAAATCTCGTGCGTGAGCCGGTTGGCGGCGGTGAGCGCGAGCTTGAGCGTGGCGGCGTCCGTGATGCCCGTCCCATCCAGGTTGGAGGCCGTGATTTTTTGTTCCTCCCCCAGCCCTTTGATCTGCGCGGCGGCGCCGTGCACCAATACGACACGGATGTTCAAGGAGCGCAGCACCGCGATGTCGAGCAGCAGGTTAGCAAAGTTTTCGTCGGTGACGATGGCGCCATCCACGGCGAGGATGAAAGTCTTCTCGCGGAAGCGCGGGATGTATTGCAGGATGCCCCGCAGATCAGTTGGTTTCACGGTCGCTTGGTGCTGAATTTATCAACGCGGGGATAAGTATTCGGTTTTGCGCGGGATTCAAACAATAATTTTGGCGGGCAAGTCAGCGGATTCGGAATTCACTTTAGATTCGAACCGTCTTCGCCGCGAAACCATTTTCGCAGCTCGTCGATTTTAGTGGCAAACTCCGCGCGTCCCTCCGCCTCCAAGCGTTCGAACCGGGCGTCGTGAAAAATCCCGGCCTGCACGCCCTTGGTGCCTCCGCCCAAATCGTCCTTCAAGGCCCCGGCGACCGCCGCTACCAACCGGTCGTACGTGCCGAGTCGCTCGCGCAGGCGCTCTCCGGAGCGGGACTCCCAGAACTCGCCCTCGTCCGTCACTTTTACTTCCACTCCAAAGTCGCGCCACAAATCGAGCAAGCTGATGACGCGCCGGTGACACACGAAAAAATGTTCCCAGCCGTGCTGCGCGGCATATTGAGTTTTGCAGCACCCCGACAATCTCCAGTGGTTCGTCCCGGGGTAACGGCTCAAACCGAGCGTCGCCGGTTCGCAGCCCGGTCCGGGCACGGCCACCGCGAACCATCCGGACGTTGTCGCAATGAAATCACCGGTGGTTTCCCCGGTGGGCAACTTTCGCAGCTGGCACCAATCTGGTCCGCCCGCGACGGGCCCATGAACTTCCGGACAACCGATCTTGCGCGCAAACGCCGCCGTCTGATCCGCCAGTTCCCGTACCACGGCGTCGGAAAGTTTCCGCGGCGTGGAAAGCGTCCAATGAATGGTCAGGCCCATGGCGGTCGATTATCAAACGGGCGCCAGCACCTGGATCAGGGCCGCCAGGCCGCGACGATTTTCCTTGGGCGTGCCGACGGAAATGCGGATCCATTCGCCCAATTGGTAGCCGCCCATGGGGCGCACGATGACGCCGAGCTTTTGCATCCCGGCAAACACGCGCTGACCGTCGCCCACGCGCACAAGCACGAAGTTCGCCGCAGAAGGAATGTACTCTAGTTTCAGCTGGCGAAACCTCCGGGCGAACCAGCGCAGGCCGCGGGCATTATTGCGCCGGGTCTTCTCGACGTGCGCCGTGTCCTCCAGGGCGCCGATGGCCCCCGCCTGGGACAGCGCGTTGATGTTGAAAGGCTGTCGAATTTTTTCGAGTGCGGCGATCAAGTTCGGATGTCCGACGCCATACCCGAGACGGAGTCCGGCGAGGCCGTAAACCTTGGAAAAGGTCCGCATGAGCAGCACATTCGGTCGCAATCCTGACGCGATCTCGGCCAGCAGATTCAACGGATGGTCCAAGAATTCAATGTAGGCTTCATCCAGCGCCAGCAGAACATTTTCTGGCACCGCATCCACGAAGCGGCGCAGTGTGTCGGCGTCCACGTGGGTGCCGGTGGGATTATTCGGGTTGGCCACGAAAATAACGCGGGTGCGCGGCGTGATGGCGGCGAGCATCGCGGGGAGGTCGTGGCCGTAATCCCGGGCCGGCACGGTGACGAGTGTCGCTTGGAACAAGGCGGTGACGATGGGATAAACCGCAAAGCAATATTGCGAGACGATCACTTCCGCGTCCGACGCAAGCAACGCATGGCCGATAAACTCGATGATTTCATTTGAGCCATTGCCGAAGATGAGATTGGCGGGCGCGACCCCCAGTTGGCGGGCAAGTTTTTGTTTGAGGTAAAAGGCGTTGCCGTCCGGGTATAGGTTTGCCTGTTTCAGCGCCCGACGCATCGCCGCGAGCGCCAAGCGGGACGGGCCGAGGGGGTTTTCATTGGACGCCAGCTTGATGATGTCGGTGGGTGGAAGGCCGAGTTCCCGGGCGACGTCCTCGATGGGGCGGCCCGGTTGATAGCTGGGAATGAATTCCAACGCTGGATTGAGCGCGAGCGGAGTGGGCATGTTAGAGCGAATCGAGGATTCGTTTGAGATTCACATGCCGCGCGACGATGTCGCGGATGAGCGAAATCTTTTCCGCATCGTCGGGGCGCGTCTTGACCGTGAGGTCATGAACTTTGGAAGCCACCACGTAACTATCGTCCTGCGCCAGCAACACGGGCAGCAGCAGGGCGCGCAGGGCGCGCAGCGTGCCGCCACCGGGCTTCAAGCCACCGGTCAGGACAATGCCGGCCATCTTGTGCCCGCTGGTACAGGCCGCGGTCAGGATGTCCTCGCGGTCGCCGGGCGTGATCAGGAGCACCCCCGGCTTGAAAAAACGCTGCGCGTTCTGCGCGCCCATGGCGCCGACGACGACGTCCGCCACGGCAGTATGCAACGTGGGCGGTTCATTGAGGATCTCGGCCTTGAGTTCTTCGCGGACCAAATCCATCGTCGGCTGGCTGAGAATGGTTTGGTGCGGGATCACCCCGAGCAGTTCGAGCCCTTTGCGCTTCAACCCGCGACGGGCGAAGTCGGCCACGTAATCCACCTTGTCATCCAGCACCTGGTTCAGAATGACGCCGATGATTTCCACGCCTTCCTTCTCGAACAAGGCCTGATTCAAGGCCACTTCATCAATGGGTTTGCCGATGCCGCCGCGCGCCACGATGATGACTTTGCAACCAAGATGCTTGGCGACCTGCGCGTTGGAGAGATCAAACACCGAGCCGACGCCGGCATGGCCGGAACCTTCGCACAGGACAAAATCCTTTTCCCAAGCCACGCGGTCGAACGCCTTCTGAATTTTTTTGACGAGGGCGTCGTTGTTCGCCGCCTGCAAGTATTTCCGCGTGAAATCCGGCTCGACCGCAATTGGACTCATGTCCACCAGCGGGCAATTCAAACGAAACACGCTATCCATTAGCACCGTGTCCTCGTCAATGTTCTGCTCGTCCACCTGCACGAAG
>JANXWY010000288.1 GCA_025350905.1 Verrucomicrobiota bacterium | reverse complement strand
GCGGTGGATGAAGCGATGCTCATCGTGGGTGAGCGCGTGAGCGACGCGCCCAACGACAAGCAGGAATTGCCGGCGAACGTGGCGGCGATCAGTCCGGTGGTGGCGCCCGAAGTCCGCGCGGTATTAGTGGACAGTGGCTTTTACGGTGCCGCAGTGGTCGCGGCGGTGGAGCAAAACCCCGACGGCACGGCGAGCGGCGTGACCGTGTATGCGGCGGTGGAGAAAACGTCGCACCACAAAACGGTGGCTGACTTGCTGCCGCAGCCGGAACCGGCGGCCCCCAGCCCGAGCGCCACGGTCAAGGAAGTGATGGCGTACCGCTTGAAGACGGCATTGGGCCAAGCGCGCTACCGGTTGCGCAAGCAGACGGTGGAGCCGGTGTTTGGGATTATCAAAGAGGGGATGGGATTCCGGCGCTTTATGCTCCGTGGCCGGGCGAAGGTTTCCTTGGAATGGACGTTGGTCTGCGTGAGTTACAACCTCAAACGGATGTTCACGCTCAAAAACCTGGCGGCGGCGGGATAAAATGAAGGCGCGGGGACGCTCGGGGTGAAAAACCGGCAGTCACCGCCTCCCAGCGCGGGGCCGAGTTGTGCGGCGGCCGGCAAAATTGGTTTTGTGTCAGCGACGGGAGGCCGTAATAGGAGTGCGCCGCCAAATTAGATGCCTAAGCCCGACAGGCTGCTAGCGCGGTAGGTTGACTATCGCTCCTTGCTAAGCGGTAAACGGGGAAACTCAGGAAGATGAAATTTGTAGGTCGTGACGCGAGCCGCAAGGCGATTTGCATCAGAGACAACCGCATCCAGGACATGAACGAAAAGCAAAAGGGTAGAGTGACTTATTGAGTCTCGCATAATAGGGTAACATTAAGGCCACAATTCAGCTTGGGAATAGCAGGCAGCGATGATGGACCGGCGGCGGCGCATTCGACGCAGCGCGGCCGTGGCTTCAAAACTGAGTTCCCAAGCTTGGGTGGCGACCAGATTGGCAATCTCATGAGTTTTGAGGTGGCCCCACATATACTCGACCGGATTGAGTTCACGGGCATAAGCCGGCAACCGTTCAACCACGATGCGCCCCTGGGTGGTAGCCACATAGTTTTTGACCAGCACACTCCGATGGATCGGCGCGCCATCCCAGATAACCAGCATTTTCCCGGGGATATGTCGCTGGAGGTGGCGCAGAAACTCGATGACTTGGAGACTTTTGATACTACCAGCATGAATCTGGAAATAGAACCGCCAGAGCGCCAAGCCCCCGATGATGGAAAGGCTTTTCCAGTTGAAGGTTTCGTGCAGCACCGGAGTTTGCCCACGCGGAGACCAAGTGCGCGCCCGGGTGGGCCGGGTGCTCAAGCCGCTTTCGTCGATGAACACTATGGTTCGTCTTTGTTCGCGGGCCTTTTTTTTAAAGCCGGCAACTCCGTCCGCGACCAGCGACGAATCGCCTTTTCGTCCCGTTCCACCGCCCGACGTTCGCGTCGTTGGCAAGTGAAACCACTGGCTCCCAGCAAGCGCCAAACATGTCCCGGATGATAATCCACCCCCGTCAGGTCTTGGATGAGCGCCGCCACACGTGGCAAAGTCCAGAGCGCCGTCTTGTAGCCTTGAGCTACGGGGCCAGCCAGCAAGGCTTCGGTGACTTGCTGGGTTTGTGCCACCGTCAGCTTGGCTTTCGGCCCCGCCGGCCCCTTGCTCGCCAACGCCGGACTGCCACCTTGATCCCAAGCGTTTTTCCAGCGGTAAGCCACCTGCCGCGCGACGCCCAGACGGCGGGCGACCTCAGGGGCGGAACAATCTTTGGCAAACAGAGGGCCCGCCTTTTTACGGCGCTTTTCCATCGCGGCATGATCTCGCGTCTTCGACATGCCAAAACTATACAGAAGCAACCAAGCTATGTCACCCTATTATGCGAGCCTCAATAAGGATAGATTTTTCTGACAAAGTCGTTGAACTGATGGCGAATTAAAGTGCCTCGTATAGTTGCGTGTGGCTATCGTCCGTCATCCGCCACTGCAAATTAACGGGTGTGTTTCCCGGAGTAGTTCAATGAGAAACGGCTATGCGATAAAACCGTTGTTCGATTTGTGGCGCTGATGAATCAACTACGTGCCCCGCGCCCCTAGGCAGAGTGTTTGTACTTAGAGAAGTCCAGTGGATGAGATTCGAGGATGTTTCCAGAACATACCTTCCTGCGATTGGAACGGTAAGGTTCAACTCAACGCTTCCATCTGATCTCGCTTTGATTGATTGGAAAATTAGTAACTCCCCGCCATTGAGCCGGAATACGCCGCCAGCGATGCCCGGCATGGAGACTGGCGTCCCCGCCACGACGACCTGGCCGTCGGTAAGGACGGCAACTTGAGAGAAATATTCCTGCAACTCGATGGTGCCGTTGGAATCGAAGACATCATCCACGGAGCCATCGAGATTCAAGCGCCCTACGGCATTTTGCCAGGTCCCGTCGGTTCTTACAAAGGTCCCACCGACTATTATTTTTCCATCGCTTTGCAAAGCGATTGTCGAGATGTCCTGCCAACGGGCAAGGCCAGCAGAGTTGGCCCCGACTTGGTTGAATCCGAGATCCAGACTACCATCAGAGTTGAGCCTGACGATGGCACTTCGTGGCATGGCGTCAAATTGCACGAAGTTGCCGCCAACCAGAATTTTCCCGTCGGGCTGCAAAGCCAACGCCTCAATGGTCCCAAAGATCGGATCTAAAACTGGGGGACCAGCGGAGAACGTGGAATCAATTGCTCCATCCGGCAGTAACCGGACTAAACCGTTTCGGAAGCGATTGGGCACGCCGGGAAAAGCACCCGCAATAATCAACTTCTGATCCGGTTGAACCAGCACAGCTTGGAGTCGTTGGCCACGGAGGAAGCTATTCGTCAGGTCAGCAGAAAGGGTCAATGTATTGTCGGATGTTCCGTTTGTATTCAAACGAACGAGCAAATGGCGGATCGAGAGACTATTGGGATCGGGTAGCTCACCGGCTAGCAGCACTTTGCCATCCGCCTGCAGGCCTATGGCAAAAACTCCCTGGAAATTATTGGCGTTCGTGTTGAAGGGGGCTTGAAAAGACGGATCCGCGGTGCCATTGGAATAGAGCCGGGTAATGTTTTGCGCCGTGTTGCCGTTAACGAAGTTGAATCGGCCGCCGGCGAGTATTTTTCCATCCGGCTGAATCGCGAGCGCCCGCACCTCGCCAATGTTTTCGGCACCGGTCAAGTTTAGCGTGAAAGTGGCGCTAAGGGTCGTATCCACCATTCCATCGGGCAGAAGCCTCGCTAGCCCATTCCATGGAAGGAACCCAGCAACAGCACAGAAGAAATCGCCCCCCACGAGAAGTTTGCCATCGGATTGGACGGCTAAAGCTTCTATGCGGAGTCCGGGGCCGCTTATCGAATCCAGCCCGTAAAGGGCAGCCCCAGCGTTGAAGGTCTGATCCAAAGTTCCCGGTCGGTGATTATCGAAAATCTTAACGGTTGCGGATGACGGGTTTTTGAGGGTCGCGGAACTGCTTGGATCTGAAAGGTTGATAAAGAATGTTTTGTCATAGTCCGGCCAGACGGTATTGATGATGGAAACCGTAATGGTTTTGCTGGTCTCACCCGGCCCAAACTGGAGACGTCCAGACCGTGGGACATAAGCAAGCCCGGCTTGGGCGGAGCCATCCGCAGTGGCATAATCGACTGTAACCCTATCGTTCAAACGACCGAACCGTCGTACGGTAGCCATCACGCTTCCTTCAATTTCATTCACGAAATAAGTGTTCGTTGCAAATTGGATGTTCACATCATTCTCCAGAAGGATGCAAGTCGCCGCCGACGCTTCGCCCAAGACTGCCCCTCCCAATGCATTGGCCAGCCAAAGCGTTATGGTCTTATCCTCCCCGGCAACGCCGTCATCGAGCAGCGGGAGTGAGAATTGCTTTTCGGCGGTATCTCCATCACCAAATATCAAAGTGCCGCTCGTTGGAACGTAGTTAACGCCAGCCAAGGCGGTACCGCCGCTAACGGCAAAGTTGGCGCTGACGACTCCATTGCTGCCACCCGTGCGCTTGACGTTAAAAAGGACATTGGTTGTGATCCCCTCGACTCCCGCGATCAAACTCGAGGTGAAACCCAGGCGGCCCGCCGCACTCGCCGAGTCGTTTCTCAGTGCCGCAATGCCGGCTCGTGGGATGCCGTTTATAGTGGCAAAAGCTCCCCCGACCAGCAGCCGCCCGTCCGGTTCCAAGGCCAATGACGAAATATAACCATGATCCGCCCCGGAGCCGGCGTTCCACGTGGGATCAAGGCTGCCGTCAGAGTTGAGCCGAAGAATGTCACCACTGGGGTAGCCGACAAATATCTTTCCACCAGCCTGAACGGCAATGGCTCGAGTTTCCTCGGTTGCGTAAGCGCTTGAAAAGTCATGGTCCAGGCTGCCATCGGAATTAAGCCGCAAAAGCTGTAACTGCGTCGTCCCGGGCGAAAGTTGAATGCCGGCGTTCACCAACATGCGGCCATCGGTCTGCAACAGGACGTTGGGGAATCCATAGGAACCGAGCGCGATTGCAGGAATGAACTCCGAGTTCAGGGAGCCATCGGCGTTAAGACGCGCAAGGCCCCCGCGAGTTGCACCTGCGACTTGCGTGAACTGTCCACAAATGAGAACTTGGTCGTCCGGTTGCAGTAGAACCTTTGAGACGGGGCCCTTGACGTTGGCTTGGAACGAAGTGTCCATTGATCCGTCCTGATTCAGCCGCGCGACATTCGTGGGAGCAAAGTCATAACTGAAGCTGTCACCGCTGATGAGGATTTTTCCGTCGGCTTGAACCGCTAGCGATCTTACCGATGCTATGCTAGCAGGGAATGCCAGGCTGTCGAAAGCATCGTCCAGGGAGCCGTCGGAATTGAGCCGGACCACACTACCGCGAGAATACGCGTTGGCGACCAGACCTTGGCCTCCCACAATGAGTTTCCCGTCCCCTTGGAGGGCAGCACAAAGGAATGAGCCCGTCAGGCCGTTGGTGAGCGAGAAGGAAGAATCGAGCGAACCATTCGGGTTGAGCCGGACAAACGAGGGCCCGTAGCCGCCTTGTGTACCCGAAACATTGGCGACGAGGATCACCTTTCCGTCTCCCTGAGCCACGATCAGATTGCCGCCGACCACGTTGGTTGCCGGGGCAAAAATGGAATCGGGCGCCCCGGGGATTGGTTGGACGATACGCAAAGTCGTGTTGGACAATTGCCCGAGGGTTGCGCCACCGGTTGGATCCGAGAGTTTAAGTAGCAAAGTATCGACAGGATTGGTCGATGTGCCCGGCATAAGCGGTACGCTTAATGTCTTTACCATCTCGCCGGGAGCGAAACTCAATAATCCGGATTGAGCCACGTAATCCAAACCCGCCCGCGCTGTGCCGTCGGCGGTGCCGTATTGCACGCCCACGGCAGTCTGGGGGTTGCCGACACGTACCACCGGGACGGTGCCCGCCAAGTCCGCTTCCAGTGTGCTGCTCACGGAGGTACCAAATTGCAGCGCCGTATCCACGTCAACGATGGTGACAACAGCTGAGGCCTGGCTTCCCAGCCCGGCGCCACCCGAGGGATTGCTCAACTGTAAAGCGATTTGCTGAAAATAGGAGTTTGTTTGCACAACATGGTCATCGAATATGGGAATCGAAAAGGCGTTAGTGCGTTGCCCAGGAGCGAAGGTAAGAGTGCCTGATTGGGGCGTGTACTGTTGCCCGATTACCGCTGAACCTCCGCTTGTAGCAAACTGGACCGTAATCGTTCCGTTGGTGCCGCCGTGGCGATAGACCGGGACGACCACACTGAGCGCGTTCTCTGCCACCGACAAGGTGCCTTGGCCGAACTCAAATTTTCCGGCAAAACTCGGCGTGTCGTTATTCAACCTAAGCAGCCACCTAGTGGTGAACGTGTTTGGCCAGTTCAGGTACCCGCCCACCAGGATCTTCTGGTCGGCTTGAAAGGCAAGTGCCAGAATTTGAGTATTGTCGCCTAATCCTGAGTCGATTGCCGGGTCCAAAGTTCCGTCAACATTGAATCGCGCAACGCCCACGCGCCGCAGCCCGCCAACTTCTCGGAAATCCCCCGTGACCACGATCTTGCCATCGGCCTGTAGTTTGAGTCCCCGCACTTGGCTGTTGAGCGTCGGGCTTGGGGCGAAGCTGGAATCCAAACTCCCGTCCGGGTGCAGGCGCAAGAGTTGATGAACATTAAATGGATCCGTAAGGTTTACTGAAACAATGATGTTGCTTTCAGGAGTCCGCACAAACGCGTCGACAACCGATATGGCCAGGCTGAAGCTCAAATCCAGTGAGCCGTTCGGATTAAGCCGTACCAATCCACCGCGCGGGGCGCCCAGAATCGCCGGAAAAGCTCCACTGATGAGGATATGCCCATCCTCAAGCGCTTGCACACCGGTAAAGATCAGGTTTGCCGTGGTGATGCTTCCATCGGCGTTCATTAGCCATTGATACGAGGAAAGGGGCTGAAATCCCGGATCCGCCGCCCCGTTTGGCAACAATCGCTGCAAGCCGTCATCACCCGCAACGATGACTTTGCCGTCAGCTTGCAAAGCCATCGCTCTAACTCTGCCAACGGAAACCAATCCTGAGACAAAGCTTTGGTCCACGGTTCCGTTGGTGCCCAGTCGAGCGACCAGAACGGATTGGAATCCATTGACTCGGCTAAAATTTCCGCCGATTAAAATTTTGCCGTCTGGCTGAAGGACGATGGCCTGGACGGGACCGTCCGGACCATTTCCCGGACTAAAGCTCGGATCCAAACTTGCGTCCTGGTTCAGCCGGACAAGGAAATTCAGAGCACTTCCGTCGGCCTTTCGAAACTCACCACCCACCAGAAGCCGGCCATCAGATTGAATAGTGATGGCTGCCACCGGGTACTTGATCAAGGGGGCGGTATCAAAACCAATATCGACCGACCCCGTTTGCGATTGGGCCAGTTGGGGAATCACTGAAGTAATCAGCAAAATGCCAAACACCAAACGAGTGAGCGTGAGTTTCATTGCATAAGATCCTTGACCTAGCATTGCCGTGGTTTTGCTGTAACCGTGTCGTCTTTTTCTTCACCGCTGCGTTTGCGGCGCATTGCGCCTCGATTGGTTAATCATCTTAGCGAGGTAATTCGTCCGCCGCCCGCGATGGCGGACGGCGGACTACACGCTTCTTTAATGTTAGCGGCCTTTTACGATGATGTGGTAGGTGATGTCCTGGGAAAAGATAAAATCAAAACCGTCTTCAGCTTCGGTGAACACCACATCCCCGGTGAAGCAGGCTTTCGAGCTCTACGCAACCGGGCTACATACGAAACAAAAGGTACTCGAAATCGTTTTGGCGGCAGGTTTGCGGGCACGGAAGGGTAAGCCCATCTCAAAACAAACTTTTGATGCAATGCTAAGGAAGCCGGTTTATGCCGGTTGGATTCAAGTGGTTGGCTGGGGTGAGCGGGTGCGCGGGGACTTCGAGCCGCTGGTCAGCCAAGAGTTGTTCGACTCGGTGCAAGCCATCCTTAGCGGCAAACGCACAAGCGTGACGCCGCGCCTCCTCAGTCATCCAGATTTCCCACTCCGGCATTTCGTCAAGTGCGGCTGCTGTGGCAAACCGTTAACGGCCAGTTGGCAAAAGGGCCGCAACGATCGTTACGCCTATTACTGGTGTCCGAACTCGCAGTGCCGTCGCGTCAGGGTGCGCAAGCTCGATTTGGAGACTAGCTTTGCTGCTTTCTTGGAACGTGTTCAACCCAAGCCGCAATATTTGGAGTTGTTCAAAGTCATCGTGCTGGACGTTTGGAAAGAAAAGCAGGCGCAGAATCTAACTTTGACCGTCAGTCTAAAGCAGAGGCTTGAGGATTTGAACCGCAAAAGGGATCACCTAGATGAAGCCTTTCTCTAAGAGCCTGTTTGAAAAGTGGGTTTAGGTCCTGGCCAGGCGCGTGAGCATGAGGCGAATCATCGCCAGGTAGAGCATGGTTTCGCCAGTCTGGGCTTGCCGTTCGTAATCCCGATTGAGGCGGCGGTAGCGACCCAA
>JANXWY010000208.1 GCA_025350905.1 Verrucomicrobiota bacterium | reverse complement strand
GCGGTTCAAGACCGCCACCGAACCAGAACTGCGACGCCGAACCAAGCCGTCAGGCGAGTTTCGCGGGTCGCTTGACCATCATGCGCCGTCAGCAATCCGGGAAAATTGAAAACATCGCTTTATTCAGCGTCTCCTTAGGTGTCAGTAGAGGCGTCGCCGCTCTTTCCGTTGACAATTTTAATGAGCAATGGGCCGCAGTGGACTGGTTGTCGGGGAAAGACCTATATCGACGTACGGTGCTCCCGCGAGAAGTGCTCCTAGAGTGCGAGTGGGTGCGGGAATGTTTGAACTTCGAATTCCGTTCTGAGAAACAAATCCTTAGCCCCGGTTGGTTTTGCAAGGAAAGACCTGCGCGCGGCTACGTGCGGTTCTTGATAGCTGCGGCGCAAGCGTTAGTTAAGAAGTTTGAGGATGCTTTTGGGACCGAAGCGGAGCGCCTCACTTTGGCAAAGAAATACGTCCTCGTTGCGCAAGTTGTGCAACGCGGTCTCGAATGCGCGGACAAGCTATCTCGCACCTTGCGAGAGTTGGAATCTGCTTCTAACACGTATTCGACACTGAACCGGAGCAAGGAATGGGAATGGCCTGTTTTCGATTGGAATCCACTTCAAATGAAAGTTGCCGCAGTGCGGGAACGGCTCGTCGATGCCCTTTCCCAGGCGGCGCCACGTCTCGCTGCCTTTGATGGCGAGAACCTCCCAGATTATTTTGGGCAAGCCTATTCCGTCCTCGCAGATGAGTGCCTTACGACGATGATCAGCGGGGACGAGAAACGCTTCTCAGCATTGTTCCCTCCCATCTTCGGCACCACGCTTCTGGCTTTCGATAAACTGCGCCAGAAGCTGGCCTCAAGCCCCCGAAACATTCGGGTCAGCGCCGCGCCTCTTCTAGATCTCCTCGCCCTCTCGGGTTATGCCGCAGTGTTTTCCGCGTTAGATAACAAAACGTTCAGGTCTGTCGTTACGGACCAGTGGGACACGTATTTCACAAAGATCGGTGACCCGAATTCGTCGAAAAACATTATTACCCTTCTTGCTGCGATCACTGAACCTGACGGAAGGACAGCGCCTCGCGACATTCTGCGCATGCGATGGAAACGCGCAGTCGAAGCAGTGTTTCAGACCCGAAATATCGTGCGTAATCGGAGAGAGGAACACTTTGGCACTCCACCAGTCGCAAAGCATTCGAGCCCGCTGATTAGGGTGTTTGCTCGTGGCTTGCCGATGTTCATCGAGCCAGAACACGTATCTCTTAGCGTTTACTTACTCAAGCGCCCCGAAGGGGCCGGCATCGAACGGCCCAGGATGGTCGAAGAGTTCGAGCGATCTCTCCACCGGGAAGAGGAAGGTGACAATAATGATGAAGAGACAGAGTGACCGAAATCTCATCCGGCATCAAAAATCTGTGTTCTACTACGTGGATCACAACGTGGATGTCGACATAATGAAGCAGGCACGCGACATCTATACCCGTATGTTTATCGAGGACGCGTCGCTCGCTGTGATGCCAATAGGTGGTAGGAGTCGGAGAAAGGATTTTCAAGTGGAGCTGGTGCCTACTCCAACCCCAGCAGTGCGGGACCTGATCTTGGACGGTTTTGCAGCACAACTGCACAGGTATCGTGAGGACCTTGCGAGCACGGTTTCCGAATTTGTCCGACAATCTGCGGCGAAGATTTGCGCCTCAGATCGGGCGAACTATGAAGTTGTATATTTGGAGGAGCCCGATGCAAAGCGGCTTACTGGTTTCGAACTAGTGCCAGTTCCGGAGGAACAACTTCTGCGAAGACGCGGGCGCTCATTTCAAATCGTTCCACCCGATATCGCTGACGAACGTGGAACGGGAACCTCGATTCAGTTCGATGACGAGGACCTTGTAACAATCGAAGCGCCGCTGAGCTTTCGAAAGGGATTGCAGAAAGTGCGAAGCGGCCTGTTTCGCCTAGGAGAGTTTCCGTTGACCGGCTTGGTTTTGGAAGCGTCTCAAAAGAACATTCCATACGATTTCAAGGCACATGAGCGAGCAATGAAGCTCGCCATAGTTGATGTGGTGCGGCCGATTGGATGGAACGCCAGAGGAACATTTAACGATTGTGTGCTGAGTTACTACTGGATACAGAGGGGGATTTTGTTTGAACGTTTTAAGATCGAATTGAGGGAAGCGATCTTGGCTGGCGTGAACGAAGTGTTGCGGCGCGTCGGAGGGAAACTTGGGTTTGAGGCGCAACTAAAGGTCGGTGGCCTTCCCACAGTCAAAGATACAGAGGAGGCGAGAACAAAATTGGCCTCCGGTGAGATCGCGTTTACCGATGTTATGGATGTGTTCAGACTAGGATGACCCATGCCCCGCGCCTACACCGAAGACCAGCTTGTCGAGCAGCCCGCCATCGGGTTGTTCGCGGAGCTTGGCTGGCAGGTGGTGTCCGCGATGGAGGAAGTGTTCCGCGCACCCTCACCCGGCCTATCGGCCACCCTCTCCCAACCGATGGGCGAGGGCGCTTCGCTTGGGCGTGAGACGAAGGGCGAGGTGGTGCTTGTTCCCCGGTTGCGCGCGGCGTTGGAAAAGTTGAATCCCACGCTGCCGCCCGAGGTCAGCTTGACCGATACTTGACTGACGCTTGACCCAGGATTGACCCATTGGCAGACTGTCTGGCATGAGTTACCAACCGCAATTCACCATCACTCCGGCGTTGCTGGCGCGGGTGGAAAGCATCGCCGCCTTGCGGGAGCGCATCCAGGGCGCGGCGGTGCAAGTGCCGTGGATTCCCGCGCTGCAAAAGGACACGCGGGCGCGCAACACCCACAGTTCAACCGCCATCGAGGGCAATCCACTGACGCTGGAAGAGGTCCGCGCTTTGGAGGAGGGAACGACCGTGGCTGCGCCAGTGCGGGCGCGGCGCGAGGTGCTGAATTATTTCGCCGCCCTCCGGCATGTCGAGAAGCAGGCGGCGAAGAAGCGGCTGAGGCACGAGGATATTTTCAGGCTGCACGCCATCATCGCTGGCGAGGTGATGGACCAAGGCGAGGCGGGCCGGTATCGGACGATGCGGGTGCGCGTGGGCCAGTTCGTGCCACCGCCACCGGCGGATGTGTCGGGCCTGATGTTCGAGTTGCTGGAATGGTGGAACAAGGAAGCGCCGGGTCTCTCGCCGGTGTTGAGTTCGGCCATCGTGCATCATCGTTTCGAGACGATTCATCCTTTTGCCGACGGCAACGGGCGGACAGGCCGGGCGCTGGCCTTGTGGGAGCTTTACCGGCGCGGCTTTGACTCGCATCACATCTTCGCGGTGGACGAGTTTTATTGGGAGGATCGTCCGCGTTATTACGCCGCACTGGACGCAGTGCGGCGCGAAGGCGACGACCTGACCTCGTGGCTGGAATACTGCGCCGGAGGTTTGCAGCAAACGCTGGAGCGCGTGTGGGGGCGGATGGGTCAGCTCTCGGTCACGTCGGCGCGAGAGAGACTGGTGCTGCGTCCGCGCCAGGAGCAACTGCTGAAACTGCTCGGCCAGAGCGGCGGCATGACGCCGTCCGGACTCTGGGCGGCGCTGAAAGTGTCGAAGCAGGGCGCGATGGATTTGCTGCGGCCGTTGGTGAAGGCCGGGTTGGTCAAACGCGTGGGCACATTGAAGACCGGACGCTACGTTCTGAGATGAGCGCCCACGCCTACACCGAAGACCAGCTTGTCGAGCAGCCCGCCATCGGGTTGTTCGCGGAGCTTGGTTGGCAAACGGTGTCCGCAATGGAGGAGGTTTATGGTGCGAACGGCACGTTGCCGCGCGAGACCAAGGGCGAGGTGGTGCTTGTTCCCCGGTTACGCGCGGCGTTGGAGAAGTTGAATCCGACGCTGCCGCCCGAGGCCATCACCGCCGCCATTGATGAATTGACCCGCGACCGTTCGGCCATGTTGCTCGAACAGGCGAACCGCGAGGTGTATCGGTTGTTGAAAGAGGGCATCCCGGTGAGCGTGGCGGACACGGGAGATTCGACACCGGGGCACACCTCATCCGGCCTGCGGCCACCTTCTCCCCAGCGCGGAGAAGGGAAGGGAGGACAGACCACTGTCCGCGTTCGCGTGATTGATTGGGAGCAGCCGGCGAACAACGATTTCCTGCTGGTCAGCCAGTTCAGCGTCACGGGCGCGCTCTACACCTGCCGACCGGATTTGGTGGGCTTCGTCAACGGCCTGCCGCTGGTGGTCATCGAGTTGAAGAAGCCCGGCGTGCCCGCGCGCGCGGCGTTCGACGAGAACCTGACGCACTACAAGGCGGAGATTCCGCAGCTCTTTTGGTTCAACGCACTGCTCATCGCCTCGAACGGCACGGACAGCCGCGTCGGCTCGCTCACGGCGGATTGGGAGCGGTTCTTCGAGTGGAAACGCATCGAGCGCGAGGATGAGCCTCGCCGGGTGTCACTGGAGGTGATGCTGCGCGGCACGTGCGACCAGTCGCGCCTGCTCGACCTGGTGGAGAACTTCACGCTGTTCTCGGAGCACAAGGCGGGTTTGATCAAGGTAATTGGCCAGAATCATCAAGTCTTGGGTGTTAACGCGGCGATTGAATCGCTGCTGGCGATTCGGGAACGGAGCGCGGGTCTGCGACCCGCAGCAGGTGGGGCGAAGCTACCGACGAGCCGGCTCGCGGGGACGCTCGCCCCACCGGGGAATGCCCAGGTCCTGCGGCTCACAGAGCCGCGCTCCGCTGAAAGTCCGAATGGTGTGGGTGTGTTCTGGCACACCCAAGGTTCGGGCAAATCCTACTCGATGGTGTTCTTTGCGCAGAAGGTGCTGCGCAAGGTGGCGGGCAACTGGACGTTCGTGATCACAACCGACCGCGTGGAGCTGGACGACCAGATTGCCAAGACATTCAAGGCGTGCGGCGCGGTGAGCGAAGCCGAGGGTGACCAGTGCCACGCCGCGAGCGGCGCGCATTTGCGGGAGTTACTGCGCGGGAATCATCGCTACGTCTTCACGCTCATCCACAAGTTCCAGACTCCAGAGATGCTCTGCGACCGTCCCGACGTGATTGTCCTGACGGACGAGGCGCATCGCAGCCAATACGACACGCTGGCGCTGAACATGCGCGCCGCGCTGCCCAAGGCGCTGTTCCTCGCCTTTACCGGCACTCCGCTCATTGCCGGGGAGGAACGCACCAAGGAAGTCTTCGGCGACTACGTGTCCATCTACGACTTCCAGCAATCCGTCGAGGACGGCGCGACCGTGCCGCTGTTCTACGAGAACCGCACGCCGGAGTTGCAGTTGGTCAACCCGGACTTGAACGAGGACATATACAATCTCATCGAGGCGGCAGAACTCGACCCCGAACAGGAAGCGAAGCTCGAACGGGAGCTTTCTCGGCAATACCACATCCTGACGCGCGACGACCGGCTGGAGACGGTGGCACAGGACATCGTGCGGCATTTCCTGGGTCGCGGCTTCGTCGGCAAAGCGATGGTGGTGTCCATAGACAAGGCCACGGCGCTCAAGATGCACGACAAAGTGCGGAAGTATTGGGAGGTAGAGACGCGGCGTGTGCGCTTGGAGCTTGGGAAGCATGGCTTACCCCCGGAGCAGAAGAACGAATTACTCGCCCGGTTGCGAGTGTTGGACACGACCGACATGGCGTTGATCGTCTCGCCGGGCCAGAACGAGATCGAGCAGATGAAGAAGCATGGCCTCGACATCGTGCCGCACCGCAAGCGCATGGTGGAATCGCAGCCGCCGCTGGATGAGAAGTTCAAGGACACCGACGATCCCCTGCGGTTGGTGTTCGTCTGCGCCATGTGGCTGACCGGTTTCGACGCGCCGAGTTGTTCCACGGTGTATCTCGACAAACCGATGCGGAATCACACGTTGATGCAAACCATCGCCCGGGCGAACCGCGTGTTCCCCGGCAAGCACAGCGGCATGATCGTGGATTACGCCAACGTGTTCGCGTCGCTGGAAAAGGCGCTGGCCATCTACGGCGCGGGCAAGGGCGGCCAGAATCCGGTCAAGGATAAGGCCAAGCTGGTCGCCGATCTCCGCAGGGCCGTTGAGGCTGCCACCGCCTTCTGCGCCACACGCCAGGTGATCCTGCCGGCCATCGAACAACTCGCCGTCGGCAGCATGGAGCGGTTGCAGCGTATGGACGATGCGGTGAATGCGTTGATCTCGCCTGACCCGCTACGCCGGGAGTTCTTCGGTCATGAGCGCATCGTCGGCACGCTCTATGGTGCGGTGAAGCCCGACCCGGCGGCGCTGGAGTTTTCCAGCCGTGTTGCCTGCCTCTGTGCCATCGGCGACGCCATCCGTGCGAAGCTAAATCCGGACCCGGCGGACATCACCCAAGTAATGGGTGACATCGCTAAATTGCTCGATGCCTCGATTACCGGCGTGGACATGCCCGCGAAGCCTGCACCGGTGATGGATTTGTCGAAGATTGATTTCGAGGCGTTGCGCAGCCGTTTCAAGGAATCCAAGCACAAGAACACGGACCTCGAAGTCCTCAAGGCCACCATCCGCGCCATGCTGGAGCGGCTCATCAGCCTGAACAAGACCCGCGCCGATTTCGCAGAGAAGTTCGAGGAGTTGATCGAGAGTTACAACCAGGGCAGCCAGAGCATCGGGGAGTTGTTCGAAGAATTGCTGAAATTGAGCCGCAACTTGAGTGAGGAGCAGCAGCGCCACGTCCGCGAAAACATGACGGAGGAAGAGCTCGTCATCTTCGACATCCTCACGCGCCCCGCCCCGGAGTTGAGCGACGCCGAACGCTCCGAGGTCAAGAAAGTTTCCCGCGAATTGTTGAACAAACTCAAAATGCTGCTGGTGCTTAACTGGCGGCAAAAGTCATCGGCCCGCTCCCAACTCCAGCTTACCATCCAAGACGTGCTCGATGCCGGACTGCCGCGCGCCTACGACAAACCGCTTTACGAGCAAAAGTGTTCCGCCCTCTTCGAGCACATTTTCGAGAGCTATCCCGAGCGGGATGCGAATGTTTATGCCAGCGTTGCGTGACCGGCGTACCTGCGCGCGCGGCGTTCGATGAGAACCACCTGCTAAAAGTCGGACACGGTCGGCGTGAATCCTTCCTCCACGAAGGGCGTGAGACGAAATTCTTCGGCTGTGCGTGCGAGTGCGCCGTCATGTCGAAACCAAATCAAATCAAAAGCTCCTCACCAACAAACGGCGGCGGCAACAAATCAAGAAACAATTGGTGGGCCTAATCACGGTGGGGATTTGGCAGCCTTTTTTTGTGCTTCGGCCTTTTCAAAAGCGGCCAGCTTCTGCTCCCAAACAGCGAGCTGATCCGCCTGGCCGGTTTCCCGATAAAGCTGTATCAACCGCTGAAGCGATTCCGCCAGCCGCTTGCTGTTGGGGGCGGGAATCTGATCCCCACTGTGTACCAATCCGTCGTAGCCGGAACGCAGCAGCGGTTCGGCTTCCGGGAATTTCTTCTGAGCGAGCAGGCTGCCGCCGAGCAGACTCCGGGCGTTGAACGTCTCCCAGCGATCCGGGAGTTGCTTTTCCCGAATGACCAGGCATTCGCGGAGCATTGGCTCCGCGTCCGCCGATTTGCCCTGATCGGAAAGTACGCCCGCCAAACTAACGAGCGAACTGGCTACTTCCGGATCCTCATCACCAAATCGTTTTCTGCGCATGGCCAGTACCTCGCGATAAGTCGCTTCGGCCTCGACCAACTTGTGCTCGTCCTCCAGCACCCAGGCCAGGTTGTTAAGCGAGGAGACTACCTTGGGATGATCCAGACCCAGCCGCTTTCGTCGCAGGGCCAGTGCCTCGCGATTGACCGCCTCCGCTTCGGGCAGCTTACCTTCCGCGCGAAGGATGCGCCCCAGACTATTGAGTGACTCTGCAACATCCGGGTGGTCGTCGCCCAGCAGTTTTTTTCGCATGGCCAACGCCTCGCGGGACATCTCCTCAGCTTGCGGCAGCTTTCCCTGCCGGTGGAGTACGCCCGTGATGTTGTCCAGCGACCAGGCCACGTCCCGATGTTCGGCCCCATACAGCTTGAGGTGCTGAGCCAGTGATTGCCGAAAAACCGTTTCGGCCTCCGTTAATTTGTCCTCGTCCATAAGAACCAGGCCGAGATTGGAGAGGTTCAGCGCCAAGGCGGGGCTGACACTACCCAACACTTTGGTGTTTATCGCAATCGCCTGGCGAAAGGTCTCCTCGGCCTCGTCCAGTTTGTGTTCGTCGCGAAGCAGGAGCCCCAGTCCGTTGAGCGAGGACGCCACGCTCGAATGTTCGTCGCCCAGTCGCTTCTTTCTGATCCCGAGGGAATGGCGGAGCATGACCTCGGCTTCCGCCAACTGACCCCGTTGCCTAAGCAGGGCGGCGAGGTCGGCGAGGGAGGCTGCGACCGAGATGTCCTCCTCGCCGAGCACTTTGCGCCGCATCTCCAGGGCCTCGCGGTGCATCGCCTCGGCCTCGTCCGGCTTGCCTTCCTCGCTGAGCACCGCGGCCAGGCTGGAGAGCGCCCTGGCTACTGCTGGATTCTCGTTTCCGAGCAGTTTGCGCCGCATCGCCAGAGCTTCACGTTGCAGCGCTTCTGCCTCTGACAACTTGCCACGGTCTCTCACGATGCAGCCGAGTTTGATGATTTCGGTGGCCACCCGCAGATTTTCGTTTCCCAGCACGACCTTATAGATGGCCAGTCCTTCGCGAATCAGGTTCTCGGCCTCCTCCAGTTGACCTTTCTGTTGAAGCAACACGGCCAGATTGTCCAAGCTCACCGCGATTTGTGTCCGCGCATTTCCAGATAGTTTTCGCTTCAACGCGAGGGCCTGGCGGTAGCAGGTTTCGGCTTCGTCGAGCTTCTCGGCGGCGTCGAGCACTCCACCGAGACAGGTGAGAGAATTGGCGACCGCCGGGTGGTCGTTGCCGAAGCGGCTGCGAAACATGGCCAGGGCCTCGCGGGTCACGGCTTCCGCTTCGGCCAGTTTGTTCTCGTGCAGGAGGATTCCGCCAAGACTGTTGAGCGAGTTGGCGACTTCCTCATGGCCGTCGCCATGTAATCGCCGCATCATCGCGAGTGATTCCCGCTGCATGGTTTCGGCTTCGGCGAGCTTTCTTTGACTGTCGAGGTTCTCGGCCAGGTTGCCCAGCAGTGTCGCGACGCGTTTATCCTCATTGCCAAACAGTTTGCGCACGATGGCGAGTGCCTCGCGATCCAACTGTTCCGCTTCGACGAACTTCTCTTCGAGTGCAAACAAATTACCCAGACTGCACAGGGAGGCCGAAATCTCATCTGCCGGGTTGTTCCCGAACCGCTTGCGACAGAGCGCCAGCGATTGCTGAAGGACCGCTTCGGCCCGCGGATATTGGTCGATGGCCGTGTAAACCTGACCCAGGGTGTTGAGCAACTCTGCCTGAACTTCGGGTTGATTGGTCAGGTCCTTGTCCAAACGCGCGGCTGTCTTATCCAGAATTTCCTGCAAGATCCTGGTATCCCGGCCCAGGGCGACCTCCGGTGTGACTCCATTGAGCGCGTCCTTGAGAAGTTGGGAAACCGTCTCCGCCTTCTTGCTGTTGGCCTCGGCTTCCTGGCGCAGCTTGGATTCCCGCGCCGCCGTTTCCCGCGCGCGCCGCGCCTGCCGTTGGGCAAAGACGTAAGCGCCGAGCGCCAGCACCGCCACCAGCCCGGCCAACACTCCCACTCGCGTCACTCGCGCTAACCGCCGTTCCATGCCGTGCAGGCGCCGGACCGATTTGCCACTCTGCAACAGTACCAGGTCGGCGTGCATCTCGGCCGCCGATTGATAACGCTGTCGCGGCTCGGGTTTGCACGCTTTGGCAACGATCGCATTGAGTTCGAGCATGCCGACGCGATCGGGTAGCTCCCCAAGATTTGTCGGCAGTTCCGGAAAATCCTGTCGATCCCGTCCGCTCACCATTTCGTACAGGACCTTGCCGAGGCTGTAGATGTCGGCTTGCGGGGTGCCCGGGCCTTCCGGCGGCAGGAATCCCTCCGTGCCGACATACGAGCGGGTCGCATCGGCACTGGTGACCAAGCCGATGTCCGCCAGCTTGGGAATGCCATGCACGAAAATGATGTTGGACGGTTTGATGTCGCGGTGAACGAGCCCATGCTTGTGCAGATGTTCGAGCGCCGTCGTCAGCGAGAGGATGATCGGCAAACATTCCTCGGACGGAAGTTTACCGCGGCGATGCAGCTCGTGGCCCAGGGTCTTGGGGACGTAGGAAGCGGGGTCGAGTGGTAGTTGATAGTTGAGAGTTGAGAATTGGGAGTTAGCGCCCTCACCTCCTCCCTCTCCCATCGGATGGGAGAGGGTGGCCGCAGGCCGGGTGAGGGCTGGTTCCGCGCTCTGCACTCCGCGTTCCGCACTCGCATCATCCGCCAGCTCCATCACATAATAGAAGTAACCTTCGTTGCGGCCGACGTGCAGGATGTCCACCTGGCTTTCGTGCGAGCGGGAGATCGGCTCGAAACGCAGGATGCCGTTGAACTCGCGATCAAAGGGACGGTCGTGATCGAAGCGGTCGCGATGGACGACTTTGACGGCGCGATACGTGCCCATGATGCTGCGGGCCAGCCACACCTCGCCGTAGCTACCGCCGCCAATCTTGCGAATCAGTTCATGATCCGGAATCTGCGGCGGCGGTCGCGGGCCGGCCACGCTCGCGCTCGCGTCTGGTCCAAGCGGTTCTTTCTTTTTGTCGTCAGACATGCTGCCAAATTATTTATTCTCGTCGCCGTCGAGCCAACGAGGCGGATCATCTCCGCTACCGTTTAATCATCAAACCGCCTCTCGATGAACCCGCCCCGGGAGCGCCGGCATCCTTGCCGGCAAATTCCCAGCCTGCAACATCGAGACTCGCCGGCAAGGATGCCGGCGCTCCCA
>JANXWY010000204.1 GCA_025350905.1 Verrucomicrobiota bacterium | reverse complement strand
AGCGGGTCAGGGTGAGGGGTGGCGTGGGGATGCGGAACGTGGCGTTGGTCAATGGCCGTGCGACGTTTCCCCCTCACCCCGGCCCTCTCCCCCGCCGCGGGGGCGAGGGAGAATCGCTCCGCGGCACCGCGGGCTTGTTCTCAACTATGTCGCCTATCCCAGCGCCCACTGCCGTTGAATTAGGCTTTGGAGCCGAGTTCTTAATCTTAATCGTACTCTTGCTCTTAATCTCTGTGCGGCGGGAAGATTATGATCAAGAGAAAGTTTAAGATTACGAACGGCTTGGCGTTGCTGCGTCCGAACGCTTAATTCAACGGCAGTGATCCCAGCGCCTCATCCGTAAGGGTTTCAGCTCTGCCCGAACACGGTTGCGAGTTTGGTGCGACCCCCATGCCGACGGAAATTCTCTTCGCTTTTTCCACCGATTTTGTGCTTCTTGGTGATTGTCACATGAAACCACTCGCTGTTTTTTTTGCGCTGCATCTGGCCGGGAGCGCTTCCGCGCTCGCCGCCGGCAAACAACTAACCGGTCAGCATGCGCCCGCCGAAACACCGGCGCTAACGCCCGCGGTCGCACAAACCAAATTCGTGGTGCCGGAAGGATTTGAAGTGCGGCTCTTCGCCGCCGAGCCCGATGTGGTGAATCCCGTCGCGATGACGTGGGACGCACGGGGGCGGCTGTGGGTTTTGGAACTCTATGAATATCCCCTCGGGGCGCCGCCCGGACAAAAGGGTCGCGACCGCATCAAAATTCTGGAAGACACCGACAACGATGGCCGAGCCGACAAGGTGACGGTGTTCGCCGACGGACTTAATCTCGCCACGGGGCTGGCTTTGGGCAACGGCGGCGTTTACGTCGGCCAGGCCCCGGACTTGTTGTTTCTGCAGGACACCAACCACGACGATCACGCCGACACGCGCCAGGTTTTGCTCACGGGTTTTGGCCTGGAAGACCGGCATGAGTTGTTAAACAGTTTCACTTGGGGACCGGATGGCTGGCTCTACCTGACGCACGGCATCTTCACCCATTCGAAGGTGAAAATCCCGGAAGCCAGCGAGCCGGGGGTGGAGGTCACCGGCGCGATCGCCCGCTATCAGCCGCGGACGAAGAAGTTCGAAGTCTTCGCCGAGGGCACCAGCAATCCGTGGGGCGTGGACTTCGATGCGGCGGGCAACGCGTTTGTGAGCGCCTGCGTGATTGATCATCTCTTTCATATCGCGCCCGGCGGCAGTTACCAGCGGCAGGCGGGCGTGCCGTCGAATCCTTACAACTACGAAATCCTGCCCTCGATCGTGGAACACAAACACCACATGGCCGCGTACTGCGGGATCTGTATTTATCAAGGCGACCAGTTTCCCGCAGCGTACCAAGGTCATGTATTCATGGGCAATATTCACCAGAACGCCATCAATCACGACCGGCTCCTTCCCAACGGCTCCAGCTTCAAGGCCGTCGCGGAAAAAGATTTTCTTACGACGAGCGATGGTTGGTTTCGTCCGATCAGTGAACAGGTCGGCCCCGACGGCGCGTTGTGGGTTGGGGATTGGTGCGACAAATATCCGTGCTACCAAAACGCCAATGCCGACCCCGAAGGTGTGGACCGCGAACGTGGGCGCATCTGGCGGGTGGTCTACACCGGCACTGACAAGGGCAAACCGGTCCCCTCGCGTCCCGAGGTGAATATGAATCTGGCCCAGTTGCGCAGTGACGAGCTGGTCAAAATGCTCACCGATCCCAACGTCTGGCAGCGGCGGATGGCCCAACGGTTGTTGAGTGACCGCCGGGATTTGCCCGGCGTTAACACCTTACACGACCAAAGCCCGTTACATGCTTTAATGAAGCAGGGACCGACACTTGACGCCCGGCTGGCTGCGCTCTGGACCCTTCACAGTGCCGACCTGCTGGAGGACGAAGTGCTCGACACGCCCGCGGAAGACAAGGAGCCGGCGATGCGCGCGTGGGCCGCACGACTGACGGGCGAACGGGGTTATCCGTTGGGCGACGCGCTCAAACGCCTGGCAAAACTTGCGGCGGACCCAGATCCCACGGTCCGTCTCGCCGTACTGACGGCGGCGAGACAGTTCGTGTCCGGCTCCCTCACCGTCGACACGCCGCCGTCCGTGCCCGTGCGTGAAGTCATTACGGGCGGCATCTTGAGCGAGGTGTGGTTCAGCTCCTACGCTGCCAAGGATCCGCTGATTCCGTTCATGTATTGGCTGGCGCTCGAGCCGATCGTAGCCTACGACCCGATTCACGCGATCGGATTCTACAAAAAGGACGGCGCGATGCCGCAGATGCCGCTGTCCGGAATTCTGCTGACCAAGATCATGCGGCGGGTCTGCGACCTGCAGGATTCGGTCCAGTTGAACCAAGCGATCGAAATCCTGAGCGCACTGACGGAAAAAGAAGCGCCCACCGTTCTGGCCGCCCTGAGCGGATTGATTGAAGGACAACGCGGAAAGGCCGTCCCCCCAAACCCGGCCTCGTTGGCGACCATTGGCCGCTTTGCCCAATTCGCTGATCCCGAGGTGGTCGCGCGCGCGCAGGAACTCGGCACGCTCTGGGGCGACCCTGCAGCCGTGGCGAAGACACTTGCCATCATCAACAACCCCAAGGCCAACTTCGCCGAGCGCACGACGGCGATCCAATCTGCACGGCAGTTGAAGAGTGACGCCGCCCGCTCGGCGCTCTTGAAGTTGCTGGCCCAGAACCATCCCGAACCGCTCGGGGTCGAGGCGATTCGTGCGCTCGGCGCAATGGGCGAGGAGGACCTCGGCGCCAAGCTGGTGGTCAGCTGGAAGACCTTTACCCCCGCGGAGCGGATCGCCGCGGCCGAGGTGCTGGTGTCGCGAACCCAGTGGACGCTGGCTTTGCTTTCCGCCATTGAGGCAAAACAAATTTCCGCCAGCGAGTTTTCGGCGAGTACCATTCAAAGGTTCAGTCAGTCCAAGGACGAGGTGGTCCGGCAACGGGCGTTGCTGATCATCGGAAAGATTCGTCCGGTCAACGCGGACAAGCAGAAGCTCATCGCGGAGAAAAAGGACATGATTTTGAAAGGCGGGCCACCGGATTTGCAGGCCGGGCACGCGTTGGCGCAGAAGAATTGTTTTGTCTGTCACAAGCTTTACGGCGAGGGCGCGGAGGTGGGGCCAGATTTGACGGGCGTGGGACGGGCCAGCCTCGACGCATTGCTGGCGAACGTGATCGATCCCAACCAGATCGTCGGTAAAGGTTACGAAAGCGTGGAAGTTGAAACCAAAGATGGCCGCAGCGTGGCTGGGCGGCTGGTCGAGGACACGGCGTCGCACGTCAAACTGCTAGCCGCCGGTCCCAAGACGGAAATCATCGCCAAGTCGGACATTGAGCGTTTGCACGTAAGTGAGTTGTCGGTGATGCCGGAGGGATTGGAGCAAATGCCAGACGCGGACTTCCGTAATCTGATCAGCTACGTTTTGCAAGCATCACCGCCGGTTCTTCCCAAGTCACCTTGAAGCCGTAGCCCACGGGGAGCCCCAGCCGGAAATGGCGCCCCGGCCGATGAACTGAATGAGCGCAAATGTGCCTGAAGTACATCCCTGGGCTAATATTGAAGTTTACATAATCAGGAGCTGAGCTATTTTGGCAGCCAGCAAGCATCTCTAGATTATGAACCTAAACTTTACCTGGCGTAATTCCAGCCCGACGCCTTCGCGGCGTGGTTTCACGCTCATTGAGTTGCTGGTGGTGATCGCCATTATCGCGATCCTCGCTGGTATGTTATTGCCGGCGCTATCGAACGCCAAGCTCAAAGCCACCAAAGCCGCCTGCCTCAGCAACAATAAGCAACTGGTCCTAGGTTTCACGATGTACGCCGACGATAATAGCGACCGGATGATCTACACCGATCCTGCTCCCGGCTCGACCCAGATTGGCAATCCGGGTGGCGGATATTGGCCTGGCCCGTACACCGACCCGCCGCCAACTGGAAGTGGCCAATACCGGGATCTCGATACTTCAATGGACGAGAACACCGCCCAGCGCTATGTCGAAAACGGATTGAAGAAAGGCGCGCTGTTTCGTTATGTCAGCGCCTCCGGCGCCTACCACTGTCCGGGTGACCTGCGAAGCAAGAAGCTCCGCCCCGGTAAAGGTTACGCCTACGACAGTTATTCCAAAGCCAACGGAATGAATGGCGGAAGCTGGGACAACGCTAACCAGCCACCCTATATCAAATTGTCCTCTGTCAAGGACGCCGCCGAAGCCTTGACATTTCTCGAAGAAGCTGATCCGCGTGGTAACAACAAAGGGACTTGGGTGATCAATGTGAAACCCAACGTCGGATGGGTCGATACCTTCGCCATCTTCCATGGCAACACCAGCACCATCTCCTTCGCTGACGGGCACGCCGAAGGCCACACTTGGCGGGATGCGAAAGTGATCAAAGCCGCCAAGGATTCCTCCGCCGGAATTGAGAGCTTTTATTGGGCGGGCGGCAACGCCAGTAATGTCGATTTCCAGTGGATTTACCAGCGTTACAAACATGGCAAGTGGTCACCGCTGTGAATCTGGAATCGGGGGCTGGCAAACGTCCAAATTAGCTCTGCCGACATCTCGCTGTTGCCATTTACGCCGCCGCCCTCCAGTCGCAATTGGTAAGCGGCCATGTTTTCCGCCCGGAACATGCCCGACTTGTTCGTACTCGCCGTTTTGATTTTTGGTGGCCAGTGCCTGTGCCTGTGCCGCAAAAGATTGGCAACGGAACAAACCATTTCTGGCGGCCGGCTGCATTGCCAATCGAAGCGCAGACCCCGTGCTTCCCGGACCGGCAGGCCAAGCTTTAGCGGGGCGGGAAAGAGTTCGTAATCGGCTCCTCAAACCGGATCACGGTTTCCCCGGGCTTGGCATAGAGCAGTTGGTTGCGAATGAGCCGATCAATCGCTTTCGGGTCACGGAGTGCTTGGATGGCGGCTTCCTGTTCCTTTTTGGTTTGCCGCTCCTGCTCCACCTGCCGGTCCAATTGCTCCAGCTGCTTGCGCAGGCGTACGTTCTGGCGGATAAGCGGGAGATACCAGACGCCGATTCCCATAAGGCCGGCAAGCAACAATAGAAAAACCACCACGCGGGTAAGTTTATTCCAGATACTTTCGGCGACGTTCATGACGCTTGAGTAAATCACGCACCCCGCACCGATGAAAGCACAGAAATTCGCCGGGCACAACTTTGTCCCGCAGGCGGCAGGTCATCAAGGTCGTGGTTCCGTCGCCGGAAATAACCCAGCGGGACCGGGCGGTTTCGAAACCTGCATCCTCGGATCCGACTGAACAAACGGGTACTCTTTGGCGCGGCCGCAGCCGTCACGCTTGATTGGGTCGGCCCCGAAGCCACCAGCGAGTCGCCCGAGAATTCTGCCGTTTTTTTCCGGAGGCCAAAGTCGGCTACTCTCAGTTCTAACCGCGGCTGGTGGCGTCAATGCCTTTGTGTTTCGCCAATGCATTTGTGTTGTCTGCCTTGAACGGGGCGGTTACTTATTCCGGCGATGATCAAAGCCTTTTTGCTGCTCGCCCGCCCCGCGCCCACTTGGGAAGGAATCGCCACCGCCGGCCGCGGCTTCGGGTTCGTGCTCTTTCTCTATCTCGTGCCGCTCATCCTGCTCACCTCCGCGGTTGAAGGCTACGGCTTGCACCACGGAGGCAAGTGGCAAAAAAGCGCCGTGAGTCATCTTAAGAAATTTTCGCTCCCCGAAACCATGGTGGTCGAAGCCGGGCATAGCGCGCTGTTGCTCGGCGTGGCGTTGGTGGGCGCGCTGGCCGCCAAGTCGTTCGCCGGCACCTTCCATCGCCGGCACCGCTTTTCCGATGCCTTTACCGCGATTGCCTACGGACTCGGCCCGTTCCTCGTGCTGCGAATGGCGGACGTGTCCGCCGCGCTCACGCCCTGGGCGCCTTGGGGGGTGGGCATGGCCCTCACGGTGGCGGTGTTGTATCACGGGCTACCCTGCATTCTGCGACCCGACCCGCCGCACGCCATCGGCTTGTATTTTTTGACCAGCCTGACCTTGTGCGTGATTGCCGGGTTGGTGCATTTGCTCTACGTATTTTATGTGGAAGGCCGGTTCAAAGAGCTCACAAAAGGCGTGACCGACCTCATCGGCGGCGCACCGTCTTGACGCCTCAAACTTTGCCGGTCAGCGCAACCATTTGGTGACAGCCTGCTTTCCGGTCGGCGCACGCTCGCCGCCCTTTTTCCGCGGCAACGCTTGCCGCCAGTGTGAGTAAGTTCAACCGGTAGGTCGGTTCCTGATTCTGCTAAGTCGACTCCTAAATCATCGAGGCGCTATCGAAGCGTTCGGAAGGGTCGCCGCGCAGCGTCCGCCATCAATTTGAATTCTGGTGAACGCAAAGACTCGTGTAGGCTTGGTGCTTGGAATCTGCTGTTCCCGCGGCACGGACCACCGTTGATGGGCGGACGCTTTCCGTTCGTACCGCTGGTTGCCGGCGCGCCATTCAGCCGGTCGGCGACTCCGGCCCCCAGTCCCTTCGCTTTACTCAACCGAAATCGGGTGCGACTGGAAGTGGCGGTCAACCCGGGTGGTAGGAGTGTTCGCG
>JANXWY010000201.1 GCA_025350905.1 Verrucomicrobiota bacterium | reverse complement strand
CTGGGCGTCCATCCTTGGGCCAGGGAATGCCATTCATTCGGACCGAAAATTGGCGTAAGGCGGAAAATCGAACCTGGATAAGTTGAATTTTGAGGTTTTTGTTGCGGCGATAATCCTTGATAGAAATTCGCAAATCGGCTTTCATAAAGCTATGTTAACAGGCGCAGTTACAAAAACCAAGCGTGCACAAGGCCGTGCATACACTGCGGCATAATAACAATGTTAGGCGGCACCGCGCGCATCCAGATTTTATGTTCAGTCTCCCAGCATACGACGTAGTGGTTTGGCATCGAGTTCTGTCCTCGCCGCCAGATTTGCATGAGCGCATCGTCGCTCACGCAGGCAGAGAGCCTGATGAGGGCATGGAGATGCGGGGTGTTCGAGATATGCACTGGGGTTTCGAGACAGCAGCGGAGGCCATTCGATTTGCGGAGTCGCTCTTGGAGCTGGCAGCTTTGGATGACGTGCTCGTTTTGTCCATTGTGGCTAGCCGCGATGAGAGTTTTCGCCGGAAGGTTTTCAAAGACACACGAGACATTATGAGGCCAGCACGATGACGACGCCTAACCATGCGCGAGGCTGTGTAAAAACACTTACGCCCTGACGGCGGGAGCGGGTTAAAAGTTTTTCTGCCAGCGGATTTTTCAGGTAGCAGAGTTTTTGTCGCGGGGAAGTTGCCACGGGGACTGTGGCGGCCAGAGTGCGCCTCACCACCGGGAAAGAAACCCGCGCTCCGCCACCGCGCTTTAGGCGCTTTGGGGCACTGTTACACCCACCGCGGCCATCAGTTTCTCGAAGCTCACCAGGTTCAGCACGCGTTTCAAATTATACGCCAGCGTCATCAGATTCCATTCGCAGCGCACTTTTTCCAGGCCCTTGACCAGAAAATAACTGTAGCCAAACCACCGCTTGAGCGTCCCGAAAGGATGTTCACATAACTGCTTCCGCAATTTCATTTTCTCGGGGTGCGCCGCCACGCGCGCGGCCATCGCTTCCATCAAGCCCTCTTCCTGCTCGCGGGTGATCGTCCGGTTGGCTTGGTTGCGCGTGCATTGTTTCTTGAGCGCGCAGCTCCGGCAATCGCGCGCCCGGTAGTAGCGCAGTTGCCGGCCTTTCTCCTCGGTGTTGAAGCGGTGCGTCAGTGCTTTTCCCGCCGGGCAGACATAAACGTCTTTCGCCGCGTCGTAAATAAATTTGCTTTTGCCGAACAATCCCTGCTTGGTGTTGGCGCTGGTGTCGGCTTTCTCCAGGTAGGGCGTGATGCCGTTGGCCACGCAGCGTTCCACTTCAAAGTTGCTGTAGTAACCTTTGTCGGCCACCACTTCCAATTGGTCCACGCCCAGGTTTTCCTGGGTCTGGCACGCTACGTTGCCCAGTTGTTGCACATCGGTTTCCTCGTTGGTCACGTCGGCGGCGGCGATCAATTTGTGCTTCTCATCCACGGCGGTCTGCGCGTTGAAGCCCACCACAAAGCCGTTGCGCGTGCGCATTTTGCGCGCGTCCGGGTCGGTCACTGAAATTTGTTTGTCCTCCGGGCCCAATTGCGCCCGCAGTTCCTCGTGCCATGCCTGTTTCTCGCGTAGCGCCGCGATCTTTTCCTCCAACTCCGCTTGGGTGGCAGTGGGGTTGGCGGGTTCGGTGCGGTCGGCCTGATCCAGTTGTTTCAAATACTCGGCGATGCGCGTGTCGGCCCGCTCGATGAGTTCGTTCAACTTCTTTTCGTTGAAGTTGGCGTCCTTGCTGTTGACGGCGCAGAGTTTGGTGCCGTCGATGCCGGCCAACTGGCCCCCGAAGAGTTCGAGTTTTTTGCAGAGCAAGGTGAACTGGCGGGTCACGCCCCGGAGCGCCTGGTGGTTGGCCTTGCGGAAATCGGCGATGGTCTTGTGGTCGGGCGCCAGTTTACCCAAGAGCCAGAGCACTTCCACGTTCCGCTGACACTCGGCCTCCAGCAACCGCGAGGAACGCACCCGATGGAGATAGCCATAGAGATAGAGCCGCAACAGATCGGCCGGATCGTAAGGTGGACGGCCGGTGTTTTGGACGGAGGCTTTGGCGAAGCCCAGCGCGCGCGCATCCAACGAGGCGGCGAAGGCATCCAGAAAGCGCACGGGATTATCGGCGGCGATGTAATCCTCCAGCCGTTCGGGTAGGAGCAAGGTTTGGTGACGATCCAATCCGCGACGATGATTCATGCTTGTGATAGACAAGTGCATGGCGTAAAAGCTTCAAAATAATGAAAAGGTTTTTACACAGCCTCGCGCTGCA
>JANXWY010000193.1 GCA_025350905.1 Verrucomicrobiota bacterium | reverse complement strand
CGTCCAACCGCTGCTGGCAGAAGCTGTAGTAATATCAGTTGCCTTAAAGATGCCGCCGTCGTTGCCGATGAATACTGTTTTGACAGTCGTGCCGTTGTAACCGGATATCGGGACGATCGTGTGTTGGTCGGGGTGAATGCTGCCCACGTAGCCACCGATATCCGTAAAACTCGTTCCTCCGTTCGTGCTCCGCCAGATATCAAGGCCTCCGATGATGACGAGGCTGGCGTTGGTGGGATCCCCTGCCCAGACGCCGTTATCATACCAGCCTTGGCTGGAGGTGGTACCAAGCCAAGTGCCGGTAAAAACCAGTGAGAAATTCAAACCTCCATCGATGCTCTTCCAAAGCTGGCCGCTGTTAGTGCTCGCGTGGTCGTAAGCAGCATAAACGATGCTCGGGTTGGCTATCGCATAGGCGATTTCTACCCGGCCTCCATTAAATCCGGTCCCGGCGGCGAGACCCGTGGTCGGTGCCGTCCAAGTCACACCGCCATCCGTCGAGTAGAAGATCAGGTGCTGGAAGCCGGAAGCAATGGCCTTCGTGGAATCCGACGGATGGAACGTGACATCGGTGAGGCGCGTGCCATTGGTCAGCACTTGGGTCCATGTCGTGCCGCCGTTGGTGCTTCGATTGATGCCTGTGCTGGTGGTTGCCAGAATCGTTGCACCATTCGGTGAAATCGAAATGCGGTCCACGTAGTAAAATTCGCTCCCCGTCGTGCTGCTGAGTTGAGTCCAGGTCGTCCCTCCGTCCGTCGTTTTGAAAATGCCTGCGCCTTGGATGCCATCGGCGTTGTAAAAACCCTCGCCCGTTCCCGCATACAGGACATTCGGGTTTGTCGGATCGATCGCCAGGGTGGCCACGGCAAGGTTCGCCATGAAATCGGCCAACGGAGCCCATGATGTGCCCCCGTTTGTCGTCTTCCAAATCCCGCCACCCACGCTGCCCGCCCACATAATGTTCGAATTCGTAGGATGGACGACAATCGATCGGACGCGACCGCCAATATTTCCTGGCCCGAGCCAGGTCCACGATGCCGAACTGATGCCGGCAAGGGACGGTACCAGTTTGTCCGCCGCTGGGGGAGCGAGCATCGCCTTTCGCTGGTCGGCAGCCGTCACCAATGCATTAGGAGGAATTAACCCGAATTCGTTCTTCTGCTGCAACAGGCGGAACTCTTCCGCTTCTCCGGGCGAATCAAAGTGAGGTCCCTCTTCCTCTTCTGAACCTTTGTCCTGGCCCATTGCCCGGCTCAGCATCAGAATGAACAACAGCAGGCATTGCAGACTGCGTTTTTGGAGGTCAGTGAATTTCATATAGAAGGACGATCTATGGAGGGCAGTCACTCGCGGCGGATGAAGTAGTGGTTTCGAAGATGTCGCTTGGTGGCTTCGCAAACTGGTGTCATGGAAAGGATGCTGAGAATCAGTGGCTTCCGTATCGCGGAGCGTGCGTTCCGGTCGCATTGAAATATCCACATCTGCCGCTGCCTGCGGGGGAAGCCTCATTCATTCGAGTTTCTAGAAATAGGGAATTTTCATTTTCCCGTGGCAAGCCAAACACTACGAGGGGGATGGGGGAGACGCTAGTCAGGAGGATTAATCACCACACCGGACCGACGCGCCGCCTATGCCAAAGCGAAAAATCCAAACCACTTCGCCGTTTAACGCTTCAAGGGGGCACGTCATGCGGGTGATGGCATCACAATCACCAAATAAGTCAAACAGAACTTATTCAAAAAAATTTCGCATCAGTTTGCCCTCGTCGCAACAAGCGGAACTCGCCTCAAACAGCGCTAAAATGGGTATTTAATTATTTGACACACCATACAGCGTGCCTTATTGGTTGGGTATGAACACGGAAGACCTTCCCGCCACGCTTAAGCAGGCTATCACGTACTTCGCGGATGCGGAGCGAGCGTTTGAGTTTTTGAAGGCGATTCGCTGGCCTGACGGCGTGATTAGGTGCCAGCACTGTGAGAGCAGCAACGTTGGATTTCTGACTACGCGGCGAATCTGGAAGTGCCGGGATTGCCGGAAGCAATTCAGCGCGAAGATGGGGACGATCTTTGAAGACTCGCCCTTGAAGCTGGAAACGTGGTTGCCTGCGGTGTGGGTGATTGCTGGCGCGAAGAATGGCGTTTCGTCGTGCGAACTGGCGCGGTCCTTGGGTGTAACTCAGAAGACGGCTTGGTTCATGTTGCAGCGGATTCGGCTGGCGATGCAGCAAGGGTCGTTTTGCAAACACAGCGGGCAAGTGGAGGTCGATGAAACCTT
>JANXWY010000131.1 GCA_025350905.1 Verrucomicrobiota bacterium | reverse complement strand
ATTGAGGGCAATCCACTGTTCCCTGGCAGCAACGGCAGCACCGACCGGTTCGCGCAGGCTTCGATTCTAAATCTTTACGATCCCGATCGTGCGACGCGCTTTGTGAACGGGGGCAACACGGTGACGCCCGAAGCGGCGTTGGACGCGCTGGGTGGGCTGGCGGCGAAGTTTGCGGCGAACCAGGGCGAAGGCTTGGCGTTGCTTGGCGAGCGAACGCACTCGCCGTCGCGGCGGCGGTTGCACCAGGAGATTTCCCAGAAGCTCCCGAAGGCGAAGTGGTTTTTATATGACGCGATTGATGCCGATGTGCATCAGCGGGCGGCCACCCTGGCGTTTGGTCAACCGGTCAAACCAATTTTCCGATACGACGCGGCCAGCACTATTCTCGCGCTCGATTGCGATTTCATCGGCGGGGAAGAAGACGCGCATAATAATATCCGCCGTTTTTCCCAGGGGCGGAAAATTGCGAAGCCTGAGGATTCGATGAGCCGCCTGTACGCGGTCGAATCGCTCTTCACGCTGACGGGGGTCAACGCGGACCATCGCCTGCGCGTGCCGGCGAGCTTGGTGGGACAAGTCGCGGCGGCGATTGCAGCGGAGCTCGGTGTGAACGTCGGCAACCGCGCGCAGCCGGCGGGGGTGGACGCGAAGTGGATCACCGAGTGCGCCAAGGATTTGAAAGCGGGCGCGGGGAAGTCGCTCGTCGTGGCGGGTAATCGACAACCGCTGGCGGTGCATTTGCTGGCCCACGCCATTAACACCGCACTGGGCAGCGTGGGCACGACGGTGGAATTGATCGAAGCGCCCGCCCCGATTTCCGGGGAGCTTCCGGAACTGGCCGAAGCGCTGAATGCGGGTCGGGTTGACACGCTGGTGATTCTCGGCGGCAATCCGGTTTACAATGCCCCGGCGGATTTGAACTGGGCCGCGACGCAGCGCAAGGCGAAGACGGTCGTGCGCCTCGGCTACTACGAAGACGAGACGGGGACGGCCGCCGACTGGCAATTTCCGCTGGCGCATTATCTTGAATCGTGGGGCGACGCCCGCACCAGCGATGGCACGCTGGTGCCCGTCCAACCGCTGATCGCCCCGTTATTCGGCGGCTTGTGCGACCTGGAATTTCTGGCCCGGCTCGCCGGGTTGAGCGAGACCAGCGCGAACCAAATCGTCCGCGAAACCTTCGCGAGCGTCACCGGGAACCGCTCGGAGGCAGCTTGGGACAGGTTTCTGCACGACGGCTTTGCGCCGGGCACCGCGGCGAAGAAAATTAGTGCTCGTTTCAATTCGTCGGTCGTGGCTGCCGCCGCCGGCCCGGTATCGGTGGGCAAAGATAATCTCGAAGTCGTTCTGTTTCGTGATGCGAAGCTCGACGACGGCCGTTACGCGAACAATGGCTGGCTGCAGGAATTGCCCGAGCCGGTCACCAAGATGGTTTGGGACAACGCGGTGCTCGTCAGTCGCAAGACGGCGCGCGAGCTCGGCGTGCAGAATAACGATGTGGTCGAGGTAAAGCTCGGCGCTCACACGATCCGGGGCGCGATCTGGACGCAGCCAGGCATGGCGGATTATTCGCTGGGGCTGGCGCTGGGTTACGGCCGTACCAAGGTCGGGCGCGTCGGCGTCGGCACCGGCTTTGACGCCTATCCCTTGCTGACGACCCAGACCGGGTACATCGCGACCGGCGCCACGGTACGCAAGACCGGCGAGACGTATCCGCTGGTTTGCACGCAGAGCCACTGGTCCATGGAAGGGCGCGCCATCGTGCGCGAGGCCAACTTGGAGCAATTCAAATCTCATCCGGACTTTGCGGAGCGGATGAACGCCGAGGAAGCCCCGAACGAAAGCCCGCTGTATCCGAACCCGCTGGATATCGCTAAAAAAACCGCGCTGCATCAGTGGGGCATGTCCGTGGATTTGAACTCGTGCGTCGGCTGCGGCACCTGTGTGATGGCGTGTCAGAGCGAGAACAACATTCCAATTGTCGGCAAGGATTTGGTGAGTCGCGGCCGCGAAATGCATTGGCTCCGGATCGATCGCTATTTTTCAACGAATCCCAAGAACCGGACGTTTGGTCAGACCTACCAAAAAGACGAGGAGCAGCAGTTTGACTCGTGGATTGACGACGTGCAGGCCGTGAATCAGCCGATGTTTTGTCAGCATTGCGAAGCGGCGCCGTGCGAAAGCGTTTGTCCGGTTAACGCCACCATTCACGACCAGGAAGGTTTGAACGTCATGGCATACAACCGGTGCGTCGGCACGCGGTATTGTTCCAACAACTGCCCGTACAAGGTGCGACGCTTTAATTATCTCGATTACAACAAGCGGCCGCTGAAGGATCTCAAAGGTCCGTTCTATCCCACCACCTTGCTACATAGCACCGGCGGCGAATGGGACTTGGCGCGTTGGTGGAAGGATCAAGGCGCGACGATGCGCCCGGAAATGGAAGTGGATTTGATCCGGATGATCAAGAATCCGGACGTGACGGTGCGCATGCGCGGCGTCATGGAAAAATGCACGTTCTGCCTCCAGCGCATCGAAGGGGCGAAGATCGCCCAGAAAGTCAAAGCGGGCGAGTCCGGCGATGTCGTGGTACCGGATGGGGTGATCAAGACCGCTTGTCAGCAAGCGTGCCCGGCGGAAGCGATTGTGTTCGGCAATGTCGCCGATCCCAACAGCCGGGTGTCGAAGCTCAAGGCGCAGGACCGGGATTACACGGTGCTGGATTTTCTGAAGACAAAACCCCGCACGACCTATCTGGCGCGGGTGCGGAATCCAAATCCGCAGATGCCGGACTACGAGTCCGCACCGTTTACCTTCCAGGAATTTGAAACTCGACCGGGCAATCCGTTTGTCCCGGGAGGCCACGGCCACGCCGAAGCGGCACCAGCTCACGCGGTTGAGAAAGGAGCGCACTAATGTCGGAAGTCGCGACTCAGATTCAAGTGCCGGTTCCGCCCAAGGAACTCGAGCGCATCCCGCTGGTGCAAAACAACCGGAGCTTCGGGTGGATTTCCGACCGGGTCTCCGCCATCACAGAAGGTAAGGCCCCAGCCTGGTGGTGGGCGGCTTTCATTCCGAGCATCATGCTGCTGGGGTTGTTGGGAGCGATGTTGTTTTACCAAGCCACGACGGGGGTCGGCGTTTGGGGGAATCATCATCCCACCATGTGGGGCTGGGATATCATAAACTTCGTGTGGTGGATCGGTATTGGCCACGCCGGCACGTTGATCTCCGCCATTCTCTTTTTGCTCCGACAGAAATGGCGCACCGGCGTGAATCGCGCTGCGGAGGCGATGACGATTTTTGCCGTGATGTGCGCCGGGATTTATCCGGCCATGCACGTTGGCCGCGTGTGGTTTGATTGGTGGCTGTTCCCGATCCCGACCTATCAAGGGGTCTGGCCGCAATTCCGTTCGCCGTTGATGTGGGACGTGTTCGCCGTTTCAACTTATTTCACGGTCTCCGTGTTGTTCTGGTACGTCGGCCTCGTGCCCGACTTGGCCACCATGCGCGATCGCGCCAAGACCAAAATCCGCCAGTTCGTTTATGGGCTGATGGCATTTGGTTGGACCGGTTCGAATCGGAACTGGAGTAATTACGAGAAGGCGTATCTGATTCTCGCGGGGCTCTCGACGCCGCTGGTGCTGTCCGTGCATTCCATCGTATCCTTGGACTTCGCGGTGTCGCAGTTGCCCGGCTGGCACACCACGATTTTTCCGCCGTACTTCGTTGCCGGCGCCGTGTTCTCCGGCTTCGGCATGGTGCTCACGCTGCTGATTCCCTTGCGCAGCATGTGCCACCTCGAGGATGTCATCACCATGCGGCACATCGACGTGATGTGCAAAGTGACTTTGGCCACCGGCTCGATTGTTGGCTATGCGTACGGCATGGAGTTTTTCATCGCCTGGTATTCTGGCAGCGCCTTTGAGCGGTTCGCGTTCATTAACCGGGCGATGGGGCCGTATTGGTGGGGTTACTGGCTGATGGTTGGTTGCAACGTCATCGTGCCCCAGTTGTTCTGGTTCCCCAAGGTCCGGAAAACTCTGTGGTTTGTATTCATTCTGTCGATCCTGGTCAACGTGGGCATGTGGTTCGAACGGTTCGTGATCGTCGTGATCTCGTTGAGCCGTGAATTCCTGCCGTCAAACTGGGATTACTTCAAACCGACCTGGGTCGACATCTGCACCTTCCTCGGCACTTTCGGCTTGTTCTTTACCTGCTTCCTGTTGTTCCTGCGCTTCCTGCCGATGGTGGCCATCTCCGAAGTCAAAGGAGTGACGCCACAGGCGGATCCGCATCATCCGCTGGCCAAAGGAAACGGAGGCAAACACTGATGAGCGCCAACGCCAAACCCTACGGTCTGCTCGCGGAATTCGACAACACCCTCGACGTGTTGCACGCCGCGGAAAAAGTTCGCGATGCCGGCTTCCGCAGTTGGGATGTTTACATGCCGTTCCCGATTCACGGCATGGACAAGGCCATGGGCCTGAAAAATTCCAAGGTCGGCTGGTTCTCTTTTGTCGGCGGGGTGACCGGCTATACCACCGGGATGCTGATGATCTGGTGGATGAATGCCGTGGATTACAAGCTCCTCGTCGGCGGGAAACCGATGTTCAGTCCGAACGCCGCCTTTCCGCCCTCGTACGAACTGACCATTCTCTTCGGCGCGTTCGGGGCGATTCTGGGCATGTTGTTCCTGAACCGGCTGCCGCGACTGAACCATCCGTTGCTCAAACACAAACGCTTCGCGCTCGCCTCGCATGACCGGTTTTACGTGGTGATCGAAACCGCCGACCCGAAATATTCGGAAGTGGAAACCCGCAAGCTGCTGGAAGCCGCCGGCAGCAAGCGCATCGAAATGGTGGAGGATTAATGCGCTACTTTTTTCTGATCTTTGCGGTGTTGGTGCTGCTGGTCCTCGGCGTGGCCGGTCGGCGAGGCGACCTGTTCCGCCATCGTCCGCTCCAGATTTTCCCGGACATGAAACGCCAGCTCAAGCTGCGTCCGCAAACACCCAACGGTTTTTTTGCCAGCGGCCTCAGCTCGCAATTGCCGCCGCCGGGCACGATCGCCCAGAGCCAGCCGAAACGGGTCGGCGACCAGGAAGTTTATGGGTTTGAAGACGTACCCGTGAACACCGGCCGCGTCTCCGGGGCGACGAATTTCATCGAGCTGAATCCGTTCCCCGTTACGGCCGGACTGTTGGCGCGTGGGCAGCAACGCTTCACCATTTATTGCGCCCCCTGTCACGGTCAGACCGGGGAAGGCAATGGCATCACAAAAAAAATCGGGGCGATGGCCGTCGTGGCGAACCTGCATGACAAACGCATCGTGGAACTTCCCGATGGTGAAATTTTCAATACGGTCAGTTATGGCAAGCTCAACATGCAAGGGTATGCGCCGCAGATCGTGGTCGAGGATCGCTGGGCCATCATCGCGTATCTGCGCGCCTTGCAACTGAGCCGGCTCGGCGCGGTGGCCGATCTCACCCCGGAAACCCGGGCGAAACTGAAGTAAGCGTATGAGTCAACCAGACGATTTTTCCAACGAGGATCCGGTGCTGCCGGCGCCGCTCGACTTGTCCCGATGGCGGGCCCTGCCCGGCAAACTGATTGGGATTGGCGGCGTGATTACGGTGCTGGGATTCTTTTACAGTTGGCAGCACGACGGAATGGTCAACTTCGGCTTCTCCTGGCTCGTGGCCTTCATGTTCTTCCTTAGCCTTGGGCTCGGCTCCTTATTCCTCGTGCTGGCGCATCACTTGTTCGATGCGGGTTGGTCGGTGGCGACCCGCCGGATGTGCGAGCACATGGCGTCGCTGTTGTTTCCTTCGCTGGCCATTCTGTTTTTGCCCATTGCCTTCCTGGCCCCGCGAATCTATTCGTGGATGGGGCCGACGCTGCAGGCGCATCCCGATCACGCACTGCACGCAAAGTTTCCCCTTTTCACCACCACCGGATTTTACGTGGTGGCCATCGCGTGCTTTGCCGTGTGGGGCCTGTTGACGAGCCGGTTGAGATATTGGTCGCTCAAACAGGACGAAACTGGTTCGGTGGAATGCACCCAGAAGATGCGTTTTCATTCGTATTGGGGCATCTGGTTGTTCGCGTTCACCCTGACATTTGGCGCGATTATGTGGATGAAGGCGCTGCAGTATCAATGGTTCTCCACCATGTATGGCGTGCAATACTTCGCCGGCAGCGTCTGGCTGACGCTCGCGACGATTTATGTGCTCACGATGCTGTTGGACCGGCAGCGCGTCCTCAGCGATGTATTGCACGAGCATCAATTTTATTTTCTCGGCACGTTGCTGTTTGCGTTCACCGTGTTCTACGCCTATGTCTCGTTTTCCCAATACTTCATCATCTGGAACGCCAACATGCCGGAGGAAACTTTCTGGTACGTCGTCCGCGAGAAAGGCACATGGTTCTACGTGGGGCTGGTCATCATTTTTGGCCATTTCTTCATGCCGTTCCTGGCGTTGCTGCGCATTGATGTGAAGAGCAACTTCGCGCTGATGATCCCGATCGCGGCCTGGGCCTGGCTCATGCATTTCGTGGACATGACCTTCAACATCCTGCCCGCCCAGTTCAAAGATGGCTTTCCGTTCCAATGGGTCTGGCTGCCGCTGGGCATCATGGCGTTCATGGCCGGCGTGTTGGCGCAAGTGTTCATCAAGAAATTCGCCAGCGCCGCGCCGTATCCGAAAAGAGATCCTCGGCTCATCGAAGCGATGGGGCTTTATCATCCGGTGGCAACGCAGATTTCCGGTGGTGAATTGGATCAAGCCGACACGCGGCACGGCGCGCCGATTCAACGCAAAGGAGGTCACTGATGAACTCAAATGTGTCGGACAACAGTTGTTGCGGTCGCAATTTCTCCGTGACGGCGGCGGTGGTCATCGCCTGCCTGATTTTTGCCGGACTCGTTTGGAAGATGCGGGAATACACGACCCCGCCGCCCGTCGCCGCGGCGCGCGCCAAGGAGCGCCAGGATGCCTTGAACAAACTTCGCGCTGAGGAAGCCCTTGCCTTGAACAACGTTGGCTGGCTGGATCCGGCGAAAGGGGTTGTGCGGCTGCCCATCGCCGATGCGCTCAAGCTGGCTGAGCAGCAGTGGCAAGATCCCGCGAAAGCCCGGGCCGAATTGATTGCCCGGGTTGAAAAGGCCACGGCGCTCCCCCCCAAAGCGCCGGAGAAACCTAGCCAGTTCGAGTAATTGCCCGTCCGCTGTGCCTTAATGACCGCGATTCCGCCCACCTCGCCGCTGCCGATTGACAATTCGTGTCGGTTGCCGCTCTTCACGCTTTTTGGAGGTGCGGCCGTATGGCTCGCGCTTAGTTCCGGCTTCGGTCTGATCGCGACGCTTAAATTTCATGCGCCCGCCATGTTCGCCAATTGCGCGAGCCTCAGCTACGGGCGCGCCTTCCCCGCCTGGTCCCATTTGCTGGTCTATGGCTTCTGCCTTCCGGCTGGGCTCGGCGTCGGACTCTGGCTGCTGGCGCGCCTGGGTCGCGTCGAACTCGCCCAGCCCTGGCTGATCGCGGTGGGCGCCAAACTCTGGCACTTGGGCGTTCTCGTCGGCTTGATCGGAATCCTTGCCGGCCAAAGCACTGGGTTCGAGTGGTTCGAATTGCCGCGCGCCGCGGCGGTGATTTTGTTCCTGGCCTTCCTGCTCATCACGATGTGGGGCTTCGTGACCTACACGCGGCGGACGCAGGCTTCGCTGTATCCGTCGCAATGGTTCGTGCTGGCGGCGTTGCTTTGGTTTCCCTGGATTTTTTCCACCGCCACGCTGCTGTTGCAGATTTTCCCCGTGCGCGGCCTGGTTCAAGCCTCAGTCGCGTGGTGGTTTTCGGGCAATCTGATCAACGTCTGGCTGACGCTCGCCGGCCTGGCTTCCACTTTCTATGTGCTGCCCAAACTCACCGGGCGTCCGTTGCAAAGTCATTACCTAGCGTTGTTCGCCTTCTGGACGTTGATGCTCTTTGGCACGTGGACGGGAATTCCCGCGCACGCCGCGTTGCCAGCGTGGATGCCGACCTTGAGTGGCGCGGCGCGCGTCCTGATGTTGATTCCGGCGTTGACTGTTGGGGCGAGCGTGATCCTGACTTGTCGCGGCGTCAAAACACCGTGTGCCGGCGGACCCCTGTGCTACACAAAATTCGGGGCCGCTTGCCTGGTGTTGGCGAGCGTGTTGCTGGCGATTTCCGCCTGCCCCCAAGTGAGCCGGATCACGGATTATACCTGGTTTGACCACGGCCAAAACACTTTGCGGATTTACGGCTTCTTCGCCATGACGATGTTCGGCGCAATTTATCATATCGTGCCCCACCTAGTCGGTCCGGATCGGGTTTGCCCGCGATGGATGCGGATTAACTTTTGGTTCGTGATGCCGGGCACATTGCTGCTGGCGCTGCCGCTGGTGCTTGGTGGCGTCGCGCAAGGGCTGAAGCTCGTTGACGCGAGTGTTCCCTTTGTGGCGGTGGCCAAATCCACTTTGATGGCCTTGCGCATCAGCACGCTTGGCGAAACGATGCTGGCGCTCGGCAATTTGATTTTCCTCTTCAATATCGTCGGGGCGATCGTCAGTTATTATTGTTCGGTTGGCAAAGCCGCGTATACGGAGGCCACCGCGCTCGAACCGGCGAGGGTGAAGGCATGAAATCCAGCGCGCTTGTTTTTCTTGCGGCCTTCATCGCGCTCTCGGCGTCGTGGGGTGGGTTTGTTTTGGCGCCGCAATTGCAGTTGGGACGCGCCGCTCAGGTCAAGACCGTCCCGGCGCAGGACAACTATCCCGTCGCGCGTCCCGGACTTGCCGCGCAAGGCGCGGAAGTTTATCGCTCGCTCGGTTGTGTGTATTGCCACAGCCAATCCGTCGGTCAGGACGGCGTCAACTGCGAGATTGTTTTGACGGATGCCGGCACCAATGGGGCGGCCACGCTGGCCGTGCTTGGTAAATTGAATGCCGCCCTGGCCCGAGCGGATACCCTGACCGGCCTGCCTAAAGTTTTGATGTCCGTCGCGGATATGAATGCCGCTGATCCAATTCTCAAAGCGCTTGGTTCGGCCGGCGCCAAGGCGCAGGTGGTGGTGAGTGCGCTCGGGCCGGACATCGCGCGCGGTTGGGGCCGACGGCGATCGGTCGCCCAGGATTATCTTTATGATTCGCCGGTGCAACCCGGCACCCGGCGCGTCGGACCTGACCTGGCCAATGTGGGCGTCCGTCAGCCGGATGTGAACTGGCAATTCCGTCACCTCTACGCGCCCACGTCCCTGGTGCCCGGTTCAACGATGCCGCCGTATCCATTTCTGTTTGCGGAGCGAAAGCTGAAACCCGGACAGCCGCCGTCGCCCAACGCGATTCCCCTCACCGCGGCGGGGGTGTTTTTCGATGTCAGCAAAGACACCGGCCCCGCCGACCGGGAACTGGTGCCGACGGATGAAGCGCGCTCGCTCGTGGCGTATCTCGTAAGTCTCCGCGCCGAGGCGACGTTGTTTGAGTCCCCGTTCACCGCGCCCGCCGCCCCGCCGCCCCCGGCCACCAATGCCCCCGCGAAATGAACGCCGAAGCGAAACAACCGAGTCCCGTCCGGCCGGAAAGCGAGCCGACTTCCGCCGCGACGACCGTTCCGATGTGGTTGATCGCCGGGCTGCTTGGGTTGCTGTTCCTGGGCGCCTGGTATTTCGATGCCCGCGGCGGATGGTTTGAGGCGAAAGTCTATGCGCCGTATCTTTCGCTGGCCGATGTCCAACGATTTCAGCCGCGCACGGGAGGGCCGGAAGACGTCATCCTGCGCGGCAAGGTATTGTTTGAGCAAAACTGTGCCCTTTGTCACAACCCGGACGGCCTCGGTAAACCGGCCCAGGCGCCGCCGCTGGCCGGGTCCGAATGGGTCCTGGCGGCCGGGGTAAACCGTTTGATTCGCATCCCGCAACTCGGCCTGTCGGGGCCGATCGAAGTTAAAGGCCAGGTTTGGAACCTGCCGATGGCAGCGATGGGCGTGGCGTATTCGGATGACGATCTTGCGGCGGTGCTTAGCTACATTCGCAATGCGTGGGGCAACAAGGCTTCCATTGTCGCTGGCGAGCAGGTAAAGAAGGTGCGCGCCGAATTGGGTGGTCGGAACCAGCCGTACTCACCCGATGAATTGAAAAAAGAAGCGGAGTAGAACATCGGCAAAAGTTGTCTCCCGGTGCGGGGTGTGATCCTCACCTAGCGGCTCGGCCGGGATTCGATGGTGGTTGCTCCAACCGACCTTGGATTTGTTCCATCGCCCAGCGCGCATGCTCGGCAATCAGTGGCTCACGATCGGACGTGGCGCGGATTAAGCCGGGCAAGCAGCGCGCATCACCGATATTTCCCAACGCGACGCAGACATTCCGCAACACTCCCCGACGTTTGGTTCGCAGCATGGGGGTGCCCGCAAACTTTGCTTTGAATCCCGCGTCGTCGAGGCTTAATAACTCGACCAGTTCCGGTGCTGCCAGCTCGGTGCGGGCGTGCGGTTTCATCAGGTTGCCTTCCCGCGCGAAGCGATTCCAGGGACAAGCCGCGAGACAATCGTCGCAGCCGTAGATGCGATTGCCGATGAGCGGACGGAATTCCAACGGGATCGCCCCTTTGAGTTCGATGGTCAGATAGGAAATACAACGGCGGGCATCCAGCCGGAACGGGGCGGTAATGGCTTGCGTCGGGCAAGCGGTGAGGCAGCGGGTGCAGGAGCCGCAGTGGTTTTTTTCCGGGGCATCCGGCGGCAAATCCAAACTCGTAAGTATCTCGGCCAGAAAAATCCAGTTGCCGAGTTGGCGGCTGATGAGATTGGTGTGTTTGCCAACGAAGCCCAGACCCGCGCGCTGGGCATAATCGCGCTCCAGCATCGGCCCGGTGTCGACATACCAAAGCGAGCGCGTGCTGGCGCCGCCGAGTGCATTCACGGCGGCGGTCAGCGCGTCCAAACGCTCCGCCAGAACGTCATGATAATCGCTGAAGCAAGCGTAGCGGGCCACTTCGCCAGATGGCTGATGGCCGTCCGCCGCTGGCCGATTTGCTGAATAGCTGATCGCGAGACAGATCACGCTCCGCGCTCCCGACAGCACGAGTTGTGGATTCACCCGTTTCGGTGCCGTGCGTTCGAGCCACGTCATCTCGCCATTTTGCTGGTTGGCGAGCCACTGTTCGAAGTGATCGGCGGTGGCCGGTGGCGCCGCGGTGGTGAAGCGGCAGTCATCGAAACCGAGTTCCTCGGCCCGCTGGCGGATCGCCGCTTTCATCGGCGCCAAGCCGGCCGGGTTAAACGCCGGGACGCATAGCGGCCGAGGCGGGATGCGACCAAGACGGGAAAATGGGGATGACGGCGGGAACCGCGGCGCCACTCCGCTTTCGCCGGGGGAACGAGGCCGGAACTTTGAGCGGCGCATGCACCGCAAAAACATGGTCGTCGCCGCGCCCGGCGCCCGCGCGCCAAAATCGTTGCGGCCTCGAGCTCTGGCGGTTTGGCGGCAAGGACTGGATTCATTTGCGCGCCTTGGTCGCGAGCCGGAACTGGTTGACGACCTGTTGCGCGACTTCGCGGATCGAGCGGAATTCGCTGTTTAGCAGTACGTCCGCCTGACGATAAAATGGCTCACGGGCCGCCAGCAGCGAACAAATTCTCGCCCGCGGATCCGGCTCGCGGAGCAGGGGGCGGTGAGTTTGGTTGTGAACGCGTTCGAAGATTTTGCCCGGCGACGCCCAGAGGCAAATGACGAGGGCGTGCTGCTTGAGGCTCGCCAGACTGGCCGGGTTCACCGGCAGTCCGCCACCAGTGGCAATCACAGTACGGGTGCGGATTTCCAGTTCCCCGACGAGGCGGTGTTCCAGTTCGCGAAAAGTTGGTTCGCCGTTTTGTTCAAAAATCTCCCGGATACTTTTGTTGGCGCGCGTTACGATAAGTTCATCGGTGTCGAGGAAATCGAAGCGCAACTGTTCGGCCACGAGCCGGCCCACGGAGGACTTGCCCGTGCCCATGAAACCAATCAGGGCGAGATTGACGATGTTGCGGGCGGCGGCCACACCAACGAGTTAAGCGGTTTTGGAAGGGGTTGACACGCCTAAAGTCCGGGGCCAGCAGAGCGGGGGCGGGGGACGACGACAGAAGGCAGAGAGCAGAGGGCTGCAAGCAGCAGGCAAAGACTGGGTTTGATTTCAACGGTCAAGTTCAGATGACAAAGTCGAGGGCGACGGCGGGTGATTGTTCGAGTTTGCGCGCCCGCTCGGCCAGATCGGCCAGGGTCACGCGCTCCATGATGGTCACGATGGCATCGCGGGTCTCCTTCATCACGCTGCGGATGGCGCAGCGGGCTTCATCGGGGCAGGAACATTTTTCGTAATATTTTTCGCTGACGCAGCTCACCGGCGCGAGCGGACCTTCGATGTGGCGGACGATTTCCGCCAGATGGATGCGTTCGGGTCGGCGGCGGAGGCGATAACCGCCGGCTACGCCCCGTTTGCTTTCAACCAAGTGCGCGGATTTTAGGTCGTTGAGAATTTGTTCCAGGAAGCGCTTGGGGATGTTCTGCCGTCGGGAGATTTCCTGGATGCGAACGACGGAATCATCTTCCTGAAAATCACGCGCCAAAACCAGCAGCGCCCGGAGTGCGTATTCACCTCGAACGGAAAGTTTCATAGTCTCTAGTAAACAATCTCTATCGGTAGAGTCAAGTTTGTAAATATTCTAAATCTGGCTTGTTTAAAGAATAAAACATAAACTACAAAATAACTATTGACTTAGTAGAGATTTGCTCTAATCTGCCAAAGTTGTTACGAGAAATAGCTATGAAGACGACGGAGAATTCAGCCAAGAAGGCAGGGGAATCTAGTCAGGAAACCTGGCTCGAGACGGTGCGCAATCAGGTGGCATCCCTGCGTTTCGGGGTGGTTCAGATTGTTGTACATGATTCGCAAGTCGTGCAGATTGAGCGGACGGAAAAAGTCCGCCTCGACCGTAAACCGGTGGAAAGCTAATTCCGAGCAAACAACCAATACCGACCAGAACACTGGAGGAAAACACATGACTAAGACTACAAGAATAAAACGGGTTCGATGGCGTGTCGCTACTGTAATGCTGGCGGGTTCACTCTGGCCGGTCTTGGGAATGGCCCAGGCAGTTCCCGCCACGGTCCAGTCACCCACACCACCAACTCAAAATGCGGCCGTCGCCAACGGAGCCGCGGCCAGCCAACTATTGTCCGCACAGTCGGAGCAGGCGGAGTTGATCAACAAACTGGTCGGCCGATTGGAGCAGCTCGAAAAAAAGGACGCCGAACAGAAACAACAGGACGAAGCCGTGCAAGCGGCCCATCAGAAGGAAGTGCAAAAGTTGCTTGGTCGCATAGGGGAACTGGAGGGTAAGGTTGGTGCTTTGGAATCGGGCCGGGTCCTGCCGGAAATCGCCGTATCGCCGAAAGACGGACCGACGGCCAACGAACTGGATCAAAAAATTCGCGTGCTGGCGCGGAACAATGAACTGGCGGCGGAGGCCGCCGAGGCGCAGGCCGCGGCGCGGGCGAAGGAAACGCCGCGGATCACCGCCGGTGCGAGCGGATTCGCCATCAGTTCGGCCGACACGAATTTTGTGTTTAAGCTGCGGGGCATCGTGCAATTGGATTCGCGCTCCTTTTTCAATGACAATCCGTATCTCCAGGGTAATGACGGATTTTATTTGCGGCGGGCCCGTCCGATCATTGAGGGCACGGTCTTTCGCGACTTCGATTTCAATCTCACGCCTGATTTTGGCGGCAACACCGTCCAGATTTACGACGCCTGGATGAACTACCGCTACCAGCCAGAATTGCAGTTGAAGGCCGGAAAGTTTAAAGGCCCAGTCGGGTTCGAGAATCTGCAATCCGACGCGACGCTGCCCTTCAACGAGCGTTCACTGGTCAGCGACTTCGTGCCGAGTCGGAACCTTGGCATCCAATTGTGGGGCGACCTTGCCGGTGGGGCTCTGAGCTATGCGGCCGGAATTTTCAACGGCTCCGGCGACGGGCGAGTGGCGAGCAATAGTGATTTCGGTGACGACAAGGAGGTGGCGGGCCGGCTTTCTTTTCTCCCGTTCAAGAACAGCGACCTCGCCGCCGTGCAGGGACTTGGCTTTGGCGCGGGCGGAAGTTACAGCCAGGTGAGTTCCAATACCGCCGGGCTGCCGAGCACGACCGGCGGAACGCTGCCCGGCTATGTCACCTCCGCGTTGCAGCAATTCTTCGCCTATAATCCCGCGGTGGGGACCGTTTATGCCGACGGGGTTCACTGGCGGATTTCACCCTATGTGACGTATACGAAAGGACCGTTCGGCCTTCTGGGCGAATACATCGTCTCCCAGCAAGCGGTGGTAAACAGTTTGACGGGGGCGCGGGCGAGCCTGGTGGATTCGGCCTGGCAAGCCTCGGTGCAGTGGGTGCTAACGGGGGAGGATGCCTCGTTCACCGGTATCAATCCGAAGGCGCCGTTTGATCCGCGCGCCGGCAAATGGGGGGCCTGGCAGTTCGTGGCCCGCTTCGCGCAGGCCGGGCTTGACCCAGATACCTTTCCAGTTTACTCCGACCCCAGCCTTTCCGCCGAGTCCGCCAAGTCCTGGGCGGTGGGGTTGAACTGGTGGCTGAACAAGAATGTCCGCGTGCTCACGAGTTACTCGCGGACGTGGTTTGATGGTGGTGGCAATGTGAACCCCGCCGTCAGCCGGACGCAGGTGCCGCCGGCCACGGTAACGCACCAGGACGAAAGTGTATTCATGACCCGGCTGCAGCTCGCGTTCTAAGCCACCGAACCAAGAAAGAAATCAATCGGATGAAAACAATCAATATTATCAGCCTCTTCGTAGCCGGCGTCGCCGGCCTTAGTGCGGTCGGGGCAGTCGACGCCAAGGACATCAAGCTGCTTAACGTCTCGTACGACCCGACCCGCGAACTGTATCAAGACTACAATGTCGCCTTTGCAAAATTCTGGAAGGAGAAATCCGGTGACACGGTGACGATCCAGCAGTCGCACGGGGGCTCGGGCAAGCAGGCGCGCTCGGTGATCGATGGACTCGAAGCGGATGTGGTAACGCTGGCGCTGGCCTACGATGTGGACGCGATTGCCGAGAAGGCGAAGCTGTTTCCTGCGGATTGGCAGAAGCGCCTGCCGAACAACAGTACGCCCTACACCTCGACCATCGTGTTCCTGGTGCGCAAAGGAAATCCGAAAGGCCTGAAGGATTGGAATGACCTCGTGAAGCCGGGGGTCGGCATCATTCCCGCCAATCCCAAAACGTCCGGCGCGGCGCGCTGGGTGTACCTGGCCGCGTGGGGTTACGTGATCAAGAACGGTGGTGACGCAGCAAAGGCCAAGGATTTCGTGGCGAAATTTTACAAGAACGTTCCGGTCCTCGACACCGGCGCCCGGGGCGCGACGACGACGTTTATCCAACGGGAAATCGGCGACGTGCTCGTGGGCTGGGAAAACGAAGCCTTCCTCGCCCTCAAGGAACACGGGGCCGGCAAATTTGAGATCGTCGTGCCGTCCATCAGCATCCTCGCCGAGCCGCCGGTGACGGTTGTGGACAAGGTGGCGAAGAAACGCGGTACCGAAGCCGTGGCCAAGGCGTATCTCGAATATCTCTATTCGGACGAGGGCCAGGACATTGCCGGCCGGAACTTCTATCGCCCGCGCTCGGAAAAGGCGGCGGCGAAATATGCCGAGCAGTTCGCCAAGGTCAACCTGTTCACGATTGACGAAGTCTTCGGTGGCTGGACCAAGGCGCAAAAGATTCATTTTGCCGACGGGGGATCGTTTGACCAAATCCAACGCTGAACCCGTTTCGGCACCAGCGATCAATCAATTGCCATGAACTTCACCTCCGCCACCAAACGCATCGTGATCGGTGCGCTGCTATTCGCCGCCGTGGTCGGCGCCGGGGCGGTGGAGACGAAACTTTTGAACGCCTCGTTCGATATCTCACGCGAGCTGTTCCAGAATTACAACGAAGCCTTTGTCCGCCACTGGCAGCAGACGAACGGCGGGCGACTGCTGGTAAATCAATCCCACGCGGGATCTTCCAAGCAGGCGCGTGCCGTGATCGACGGTCTCGAAGCCGATGTCGTGACGTTTAATCAAGTCACGGATGTAGAGGCCGTGGCCGCGAAAGGTCTGGTGCCCGCCGACTGGCGCCAGCGCCTGCCGCATCACAGTTCGCCGTTCAGTTCCACGATCGTGTTCCTGGTGCGCCACGGCAATCCCAAGCGCATCCGCGATTGGGACGATCTGGTGAAGCCGGGCGTATCGGTCATCGTGCCCAATCCGAAGACGTCCGGCAACGGGCGCTATTCTTATCTGGCCGCGTATGCCTTCGCGCTGAAAAAACTCCGGCTGGAGGATGCCGGGGCCCGGGCATTCGTGGGTCGGTTGTTCAAAAATGTGCCGGTTCTCGATACTGGCGGCCGCGGGGCGACCACGACTTTTGTGCAACGCGAGATCGGCGACGTGCTGCTCACGTTCGAGGCGGAGGTGTATTTGACGATCAAGGAGCTGGGGGCGGACAAGTTCGATGCCGTGGTGCCGTCATTTAGCGTTGAGGCCGAAATGCCCGTGGCGGTGGTGGAGAAAGTTGCGGCTCGCCGCGGAACAGCCCGGGCCGCCCAGGCGTATCTCGAATATCTCTACTCGGATGAAGGGCAGGGAATCATCGCAGCGAATTATTACCGCCCGCGTTCGGCTAAGGTCGCCGAGCGATTTGCCTCGCAGTTTGGCAATCTCGAATTGTTCTCCGTCGAGGAAGTGTTCGGCGCCTGGGCTGGGACGCAAAGGACGCACTTCAGCGAAGGCGGGGTCTTTGACCAGATTTATCAGCCCTCGAAACAGCCATGAATACCACGATAATTGCCCCGGAACCGGAAAAGCAGGTTTCCCACCGCGTGCGCTCGGTGAGCGCGGCAATCGCGCCCTTGGAAAAACTGGTCGGTCGTTCATCCAGCCTCGTTGCCAATCACGATCTTCGATTCACGCTGGAGGGTGAAACTTTCGCCATTCCCCGTTACATCTTCATCGGCCCGCAAGGCGGCGACCGGCCGATTCGCGTGGGCATCTTCGCCGGGATTCACGGCGACGAACCCGAAGGTGTCCGTGCGGCGGTCTTGTTCCTCCAGTTGTTGGAATCTGTCCCCGACGTGGCGCGCGGTTATTCCATCACGGTGTATCCTGTCTGCAATCCCACCGGCTACGCGGCGGACACGCGCCACTCGCGCGGCGGCAAGGATCTCAACCGCGAGTTTTGGAAAAACTCCGCCGAGCCGGAAGTGCGGTTGCTCCAGGCGGAACTCGCGGCGGGTTCGTTTGATGGCATCATCGCCTTGCACACCGATGATACGAGCGAAGGCTTTTATGGCATTGCGCAAGGCGCGACGCTGACCAAGCACCTGATCGAACCGGCCTTGGCGGCGGCGGAAAGAATTTTGCCCCGCGACGAACGGGCGACGATCGACGGTTTTCGGGCGCGCAACGGCGTGATTTCGGATTGCTATGCCGGTGTGCTGAGCCCCCCGCCCAAGGTGCGGCCGCGGCCGTTTGAGATTATCCTGGAAACCCCGAAGGCCCCGCCGACGTACATGAAGGACGCCGCGTTCGTCGCGGCCTTACAAGCCATCTTCCTCGAGTACCGTCAGTTCATCGCGTATGCGTCCAACATTTGAGGCCGCCCCATGACGATTGTGAAACTCAGCCCCTCCAATTTGGCACCGGTAACCGCCGGTCAACGACAGCAGCCGGACCAGGTGTTGAGTTACCTGGACTCGGTGACCGACCGCTCCCGCCATCTCTTGAGCCGGGCCGTGAAAAAGTTTGAATCTGGCGGTGAGGAATACGGCATTCCCCGTTTCATCTGGTCCGGGCCGGCGGGCGGCGGGGACACCTTTCGTTTGGGCTTGTTTGCGACTTTGAATGGTGACGAACCGGAAGGGGCGATCGCGCTGAACCGCTTCATCTCGGAACTGGAGCAAACTCCCGAACGCGCGCGCGGATATTCCCTTTTCATTTATCCGCTCTGCAACCCGACCGGGTTTGAAGACAACACGCGCTTGTCGCGAACAGGTCATGCGTTGAACCGGCTTTTCTGGACGGAATCCGAAGCGCTGGAAGTCCGTTTTCTGGAATCTGAAATCTGGATGCAAGCGTTCCATGGGATCATCAATTTGCGGAGCGACGCCGAGAGCGCCGGAGTTTATGGCTTCGCGTCGGGGGCGGTCATTGCGCACGCATTGCTCAACCCCGCCTTGCAGGCGGCGGAAAAATATCTGCCGCGTAACTACCAGCGAGAGATTGAGGGCATTCCCGCCCGCCGGGGCATGGTGTACGCGGACATCTACAATGCCGCCCGGGGCGCGTTGCGCGCCGTACCCGGGTTGGAAAATCCGCCGTTCGAAATCACGCTGGCCACGCCGCGCTCCGCGGTGGTGCAGCTGCAGGTCGAGGCGTTGAACGCGGCGCTGCTGGCGATTCTGGACGAGTTTCGCGCCCTCCAAGCCTACGCCCAAAGCATTTGATCCCGTTAAACAAACCAATGAACAATATGGCCCGCATCTACGACAACATCACTGAAACCATCGGCAACACGCCGCTCGTCCGCCTCCACCGCACCGCCCAAAAGCACGGCGCTGTGGCCGACGTATTGCTCAAACTGGAATTCTTCAACCCGCTCTCCAGCGTGAAGGACCGCATTGGCGTGGCAATGATTGATGACGCGTTCGCCTCCGGAAAAATCAACCCGGACACCGTGTTGATCGAACCCACCAGTGGCAACACGGGCATCGCCCTCGCCTTCGTCGCCGCGGCGCGCGGACTCAAGTTGATCCTCACCATGCCCGAGACGATGTCGCTCGAACGGCGCAAGCTTTTGAAGATTCTCGGGGCCAAACTCGTACTCACTGAGGGGCCGAAAGGCATGAAAGGCGCCATCGCCAAGGCCGAAGAATTACGCCAGCAAATTCCCAACAGCGTCATTCTGCAACAGTTTTCCAACCCGTCGAATCCGGCCATTCATCGTCGGACCACGGCGGAGGAAATCTGGCGCGACACAGCTGGCCAGGTGGATTTCGTCGTGGCGGGGGTTGGCACTGGCGGAACGATCACCGGCGTGGCGGAGGTCATCAAACCGCGCAAGCCGTCCTTCCAGGCGATTGCCGTCGAGCCGGCCAAATCGCCGGTGATTTCCGGCGGCACCCCCGGCCCGCACAAATTGCAAGGCATCGGCGCCGGGTTCATACCTGACAACCTCAACGTGAAGATTCTGGACGAGATCATCAAGGTGAGCGAAGAGGATTCTGGTCCGGTATCGAAGGAGATCAACCGGCTCGATGGTATTCCCGTGGGCGTTTCGAGCGGGGCCATTGTCTGGGCCGCGTTGCAGGTGGCCAAACGTCCTGAAAACAAAGGCAAACAAATCGTCGCCATCGTGCCGTCCGCCTCGGAGCGCTACCTCTCCTCGTGGCTGTTCGCCGACATTGACAGCGACAGCGACAAGCTGGACGAATTCGGCATTCCGACCCTGGCGGCCCAACCGCCGGTTCAACCCTAACCATCGATTTATTGTGCCCACCCCAAGACCGGGAGGCTGATCATGAAATATCTAATTTACGGAAGCTCACCGGACCACCGGCGGTTTTCAAAGAAGAACCTGAAACCCGGTGATTTCGAGATTCGACGACGCGACGGCGATTAGTTTCCCCGCCGTCCCCCCCGTCCTTTATCCGCAGTCTTCTGGTTGCGTCGCTGGCTTGCGACCTGGCCGCGCCCGCGCGCGGACGTTTCGGGCGTTCTTCTTCAAGTCCCGAAAAACAACAAATCCATTGAAGCAAAACATGAAAATCTATCGAAACCCAATCCTACTGCGCCGTCTGGCTGCGGTGGCGGGCGGTTTTGCCATGTTCACTGGAACGGGGGCCGCTGCCCCGTTCCTCTACAGTCAGGGCGATCTCGTGCTTACGTTTCGTAAGACCGGCGGCGCTTCGGACCTCGTGGTGAACATTGGCAAGGCCACCAACTACAACACACTGCCGGCTGGCGCGAGCATCACCATTAGCAATCTGCTGGTCTCGCACCTGGCGGTCGCATTCTCCGGGGTCAATGACCTGGCCTGGGCGGTTGGCGGAGCCAACCGGCTGGGTGGCGATCCCAACTACCCAGTCCAAACGCTCTGGGTGACTCGGGCGCGTTTCGATCCCAACCAGCCGACCAACCCGTGGCTGCGCAAGGGCCAGTTCGATCAAGGCGCCACCGCCGCCCAAGTGGATGGCGTGGGCGCGAAGACGGCCACCTACAGCGGGAACACCGCCAGCAACGCGAACAACAGCGCCCAAGCCGTTCTCATCCCGTCGAACAACCTCGACTATGGGTTGAGTCCGATCATTGGGAATGGCGACTACGATGGATCGTTTCAAGGCAATGTGCAAAACCTGACCGCGTCGGACTTCGATGCCGACTTTGCCAATGTCTCGCGCTCCGATTTGTATGAGCTGCTTCCGGGCAACGACACGCCGGGGCGCTACCTCGGCTACTTCGAGTTCAAGCCGGATGGGACGTTGACGTTCAACACCACCGTCCCGCCGCCGCCACGCCCAACCGTCACCAGCATCACCCGCAGCGGGGACGTCACGACCGTGTCCTTCCCGACCGTCAACGGGGCCACCTACCTCCTGCACGCGACCGACCTCGCGGGTTTAGGCACTCCCGTTTCTTCCTGGTCGATTGGCGCCTCCGTCAGCGGGAACGGTTCGACGTTGTCCCTTGCGGACACCAACTCGGCCAGCATCCGTTTTTTTGCCGTGGAGGCGCAATGAGCCTCGTGCCCACTCGAAATTGAGATAACCCAGCGGAATCAACCTTAACTAAATTAAACAAAACTCTTTAGAAAGACCGAATATGAAATCCAGCAAATTGACAATGATCGTGGCGGCGAGCGTGGTGCTCGCGGCTGCCAGCGCGAAAGCCGAAAAAGTGTTCAACCTCTCCGGGGCCGTCGCCTTTCGCGATACGTCGTACCGCGCGATTACCGCGCTGTACGGAGCGAATCTTGGATCGGTGAACGCCGACACTCCGGGCAATCCCGCCAGTTCCACCCGGGTCACTTGGACGGGCCAGATTCCAAACCTGTTTGGCCCGGAAGTGGTCACCATTCACGCCAATTACAACGGCGCCGTCGCCGGGATTCAGGACCTGGTGCAGAATCGCAACGTCAGTTACCGCTCGTCACCCACCCCGGGCGACACCAATCTGATCAACCTGCCCTCGGATCTTGCCTATGGCTCCGTGTTTCAAGCCTCAACGGCGTTTACCTCGGTGCCGCCGTTGACCGATTCAAAGTTCGGCGTTACGCCGGTCTTCTTTGTGAAGAGCGTCGGAACGCCGGCTACCGTGACCAACATCACACGCCAGCAGTTGCGAGCGCTGGCGGCCAACGGGGCCTTGCCGCTGCGTTTCTTTACCGGCGATGCCGCGGATACAAACCTGCTCTACTACATCAGCCGTGATCCCAGCGCGGGCCAGCGGGTGATTATCGAGAAGGAAAGCACCATTACCGGTACGCCCCAATTCTATCAGTGGAGTTCCAACGCCTTGGAATTTGTGGTGGATCCAACCGGCCGCAATTCTACCCAGATTCGGGATCAGCTTAATGCCGCGACCAAACCGGCCATCAGTTTCTTGACCGGCGTGGACGCCGTCAACGTCAACGGCGGGCAAAACATCATTGGCTACAACGGGCCGCGGGCATTCCTGAATGCGGCCTACTCAAGTGTGACCAACGACCTCACGCCCGTCATCTATGGGCAATACAGCCAGTGGGGTTACGAACACATCTTTGTGCGTTCCACCGCGTCGGCAGATCTCATTACCTTCCGGGACGCTTTGCTCGGGGCCATTGACACCGATTTACAGACCTCGGCGCACTCGCTGCCCATCAGCAAAGTCAAAGTCACTCGCAATGCGGAAGGGGGCGTCGTCAATCCGATTGTTCCCTGAGGCTTGCTGCCGCTTCCAACACTCCGGCGCGGGCCGTCGGCCCGCGCCGGTTTTCGCCGAGCGACCATTCCAATGGAGCCACCGTTGTCAAAGTACCGAATGTTGAATTTCCGAACCGGAGTCCTTTATGCGACCGCGCTTTTGATCGCCGCCCAGTGTCGGGGTGCGGTTCTGACCGCGTCCCCCGGCCATGCGCCGGTCGGGTCGGGCTTCCAGGTCCGTCGCTACGCGATCAACGGCAGTTCGGTTCTCAGCCAAGTCGAAGTCGATCATTTGACCGACGATGCAGTTGGCCCGGCCGTCAACCTTGCGGAAATCCGCCGTGCCCTCACGCGGTTGCAGACCGCCTACCGCGAGCGTGGTTACAGCCAGGCTTCGGTCACGTTGCC
>JANXWY010000087.1 GCA_025350905.1 Verrucomicrobiota bacterium | reverse complement strand
TGCCGGTACGCGGGCAAAAGTACAAGTTACAGTTGTGTGACAAACGGTGACGAAGAGGTGTCGGGCATCTTCAGCCATCACCGCCACCATCAGATCACTCACCCTCCCGCCTCACCCGGCGATAAAATGAGAACTGCTGGGCGAAAAACCTGAAAAGGAGTATGAAAAAGTTAAGCTTCTTACTTACGTCGATTGGGCTGGAAAAGATGGAAAGGCAATGAATTACTTCATCAGAAAAGCAGAAAAGGAAAATGCAGATGCCATTATTCTACTGCCACATGAGAATGCGGGAATTTTTGGACTCCCCTCTAAACATCGGTACAAGGCGCTGGCAATTAGATGGGCCAGTCCAATCAAAAAATAAGCAGGACATGCCAGACATTAGCTCGCCGGGCCAATCGCTGGTTTGGTGCGCCGAACATTGTTCCCACTCAATCGTCCCGGGCGGCTCGTTGGTCATGTCGAAGATGCAGCGGTTCACGGCTCTGACTCCGTTGAAGCTGTAGCTGGCGAATTTTTCCAGCAACTCGCAGGACAGTTTCACCCACTCGTCACTCATGCCATCCGTCGACTGCTGGGGCACATACCTTCGGTTTCTTCTGAGCGGCCACTCCAGACTTTCCCTTCGCTCCGGCGCGGGCGGATTTTGCAGCGCGAAAACGCCAACGGCTTTGATGGCCCGGTGCGATGCTCACTTGTTTCGCTCGAAGAAACAGAGTCCCAGAACCAAACCGGCGCTTGCCAGCGTCTGCCGCCTGCTTCATCGTCACCGCCGCAAAATGAGTGAACGAAAAAAAGTGATGCAGGCGGCCGAACGGTTTTTAAAACTGGTGCCGGCGCAATTCCGCGAACGGGGCCAGACCTACCACGCCAATGGTCAGGTGGCCAAAGTCACATGCATTAAACCGGATCAGGCCTACACCGCCCTGGTCCGCGGTGCCGAAGATTATGCGGTCACCTTGAATTACGCGGATCAGAATTGGGCGGCGGACTGCACCTGCCCGATGCATTATGATTGCAAGCACACCGTCGCCGCCATGCTCGAAGTCCAGAAGTTGTGGGCCCGCGAGGCCGCTACCCCGCCGGTCCCGCCACCGGTCAGCCCCAACAAACTCACGAAGAAAAAATCTCCTCGCTTACCCAGTCCATCAGTGCCTCAACCCTCAAGCTCACCGCTCTACGCACGGTTGGTGGACCGACTGGGTCGCCCGCTGAACCCTGCGGAAGCCGCCTTCATCCGAAAGTTGCAGACGCTCTACGCCAGCGCCAACTATCGCCAGCTTACAGAGAATGATCTCAGCCAGCTGTTTCCCCGCCATTTTAGTTATGGGTGGGTGGAGCTGGAACTGTGGCCGAAGACGCCCAAAGACGACTACGAACTCTGGCTCTATCTGGCCGTGGAATTGCGGCGTCGGAAGATTGCGCTGCCCGATTACATGGAGGCCATCACGGATTTCAACGCGATGGAGGCCGACATCAAGAAATGGGAGCGGCAGAAGGAAGTTGCCCGCTGGCAGGACTGGTTCGCGACGCACGAGCCCAGCGTGACTCCCACGGCGGACACCCTCGACCTGCGACTGGCGTTCCTCACCGACGAAGCCCGTTTGCAATGGCGGACTCAGCCTGACGCCTTGTTTGCCGATTTGAAACAGGCTCAGGCCAAACGTTTCGGTGAAAATGTTGAGCGCGGCACGTTGACGATTGCGCCGGACGCCCTCCCGTTGTGGAGCGCGCTGTACAAGCCCTGGAGCTACGAGAGCTGGTGGACCATCCGCTACAACTCGGAAGCCTCCCGCCTGCCGCTCAACCGGCTGATCCGCCTCGCGCTGCCGCCCGAGCGCTTTGTGAACGCCAATGGGGAACCGCTCGCACGGCCGGCGGAAGCTCTCCGGCTCGAGTTGATTCCGCCGCTCAAAGGCGGAGCGGATTACGAACTCCGCCTCACCACCGCCGACGGTCAGCCGCCGCCGCCCATCCGTTTTGTGTTGAACGGACACCCGACACTCTACATCACCGACACCGCAATTTACGCTGGCCCGCCCAAAAACGCGCTCGAACACGACTCGCACAAAGTCATTCCTGCCCCGGCGATGGAAACCGCCGACGGTATCCGGTTTCTGCACGCGCTGAATCTGCCGCTGCCCGAACACCTCGTCGGGCGCACCAAAATCATTCCCGTCGCCGTCACGCTGGCCTGCGAGCTCAAGGAAAATTATCCCGGCAGCAAGTCGGAATCAATTATCCTGCGTCCGACCGCCCGCGCCGAGGGCCTGGAGAAGGAAACGTTCAGCCTGGCGGGTTGGCAGGTGACCAGCCAGAGCTGGGGTCGAACCAAGACACCCAAGCCGGTGAAAGGATTCATTCCCGTTCATGATCGTTCGGCCCAGGCGCATTTTCCCCGCGTGCTGGACGCGCTCAGGGTCAAATGGGCAAATTACGGCGGCGGCTGGACGCTGCGGCTCGCCAAGAAGACGCCCGAACTTTTCGTTGCGTGGTTGCAAAGTCTCCCGCCGGAAATCACCGTCGAACTCGACCGCGAACTGGCCACCCTCCGCGATGCTCCCATCAGCGGCACCGTCTCCCTCGACGTTCAGGAGGCGGGCATCGACTGGTTCGATCTCAAGGTCATCCTCAATGTAGCCGACCTCGCCCTCACACCGGAGGAAACCAAACTGCTCCTCAATGCGCGCGGTGGTTACGTGCGCCTCGGCGCCAAGGGTTGGCGGCGTTTGCAATTTAATCTCACGCCGGAGGACGATGAACAACTCGCCCGCCTCGGTCTCGCCCCGCGCGACTTTACCGCGGAACCCCAGCGCTTCCACGCGCTCCAACTGGCCGATGACGCCGCGAAGAAATTTCTCGCCCCGACGCGGGTCGAACAAATCCATCGCCGGGTCGGCGAACTAAAAACCCGCGTCGTTCCACCTGTGCCCGAATCGATCCGCGCGGAATTGCGCCCGTATCAGATCGAGGGCTACCACTTCCTCGCCTACCTCACCGCGAATCGTTTCGGCGGCGTACTCGCCGACGACATGGGACTCGGCAAAACCCTGCAAACGCTGGCGTGGATCGCGTGGTTGCGCGAGCAACCAGCCACCCGAGGTCAGAAGCCGGAAGTTGGAGATCAGAACCCCGCCGGACGGGCTCCGACCTCCGACCTCCGATCTCCGGACTCTGTCCTTTACCCCAGCCTCGTCGTCTGCCCCAAGTCGGTCACCGACAATTGGGTCAGCGAAGCCGCGCGATTCTTTCCCAGCCTCCGCGTCCGCCGCTGGAGCGGCGAATCGGCCGACGCGCTCCCGACCGTACGGGAGGAGAGTGACATTGTGGTCATCAACTACGCGCAATTGCGATCGCTTTCCCCAGCCATCGCCAAGGTGTCCTGGCAGGCCGCGATTCTCGACGAAGCGCAATACATCAAGAACCCCGACTCACAAACCGCGCAGGCCGCCCGGGCGTTGAGAGCTGATTTCCGCCTCGCCCTGACCGGCACGCCCATCGAAAATCGCCTGCTGGATCTGTGGAGCATTTTCAGCTTTGCCATGCCCGGCGTTCTGGGCAATCGCGCCGAGTTTCTCCGCCGCTTCAACGCGCAGGATGATCCCCTCGCCCGCCGCCGGCTCGCTGCCCGCGTCCGCCCCTTCCTGCTGCGCCGCACCAAGGGTCAGGTCGCCAAAGACCTGCCTGACCGCGTGGAGGAGGATTTGCTCTGCGAGATGGAAGGCGAACAGCTCAAGCTCTACCAGGCCGAGTTCAAGCGTGCGCAAATCCTGTTGCTTGGCGTCCAGACCACCGCACAGCTCAACGAACAGCGCTTCAACGTCCTGACCTCGCTCCTGCGCTTGCGGCAGATCTGTTGCCATCCCGCGCTCGTGAACGAAAAGTTGCATGAGGTCGAAAGCGCCAAGGTCAACGCGCTGCTCGACCTGCTGGAGCCGCTCATGGAGGAAGGCCACAAAGTCCTCGTCTTCTCGCAGTTCGTCACCATGCTCGACCTGTTGCGGGCAACGGTGAAGCAGCGTGAGTGGCCCCATTTCTATCTTGCCGGCAGTACCGAAAATCGCGGCGAGCTGGTCCAGGATTTTCAATCCGCAAAAGGCGGTGCGGTCTTCTTGATTTCCCTCAAGGCGGGTGGGTTCGGACTCAACCTCACCGCCGCTTCCTACGTGGTGCTGTTCGATCCCTGGTGGAATCCGGCGGTGGAAAACCAGGCCATTGACCGGACGCACCGCATCGGCCAGAGCAGCAAAGTCATGGCCTACCGCCTGTTGATGCGCGAAAGCATCGAGCAAAAAATCCGCGCGCTCCAAAAGCAAAAAGGCGCGCTGATGGCCGATGTCCTCGGTGAGGAAAAATTTGCGCAAAGCCTCACGCTCGATGATCTGCGCTTCCTCTTTGCCGGCTGAGTCACCGGACGGCAAGCTCGTGGCGGCCGTCGCAGCGCAGCTTCAGCGGGAGCGGCGATTTATCCCGACCACCTCGTCGAGCGGACGCGCATTTCAGCAAAGCTTTGGTCGGGGTCACCGGAAGCTCATTCCGGCTGGGGGTCGAACACGAGGGTGGTGCGTGAGCCGGACTGCACATTCTCGATTTCCATCTCCTTCAATTGCCAGGCGCCATTGATCTTTTCGACGGCCGTGGGGCGAAACTCTTTCAGCAGCTTTCCGCGTGCGTCGTAAGCCTCGGCCTGGATGATAGCCCCGCTCTCCGTGTGAATCCAGGAAACCACCCGGGCGTAACCGTTGGTCCAGGAATCCGGTCGCCGGCTCTCCAGCACCAGGCACGATTTACCGCGCCGCATTTCACGCTTCGACAATCGTTGCCCCGGCCAGTGGAAAAATTCCAGCCCCAGATCCGCCAGCCAGAAATCCGAGCCGGCGAACGGAGTCATCGTCTGGTCGTTGGTCAGCACCGTGGTGCCACCGACGGAGTAACGGCTCGGGGTTTCCGCTCGATGCTCGACACTGAAAGCGATTGGGGTGTTGGTGCCGGGATTGGCTTCGTACGCCGCGGTCCAATTGGCTTCCGCGAGCCGGATGCTGGAGGTAAACGGGATTTCCTGGCGCGGTTTTTTTGGAAGGCGAATGACCAGCTTGCCGGTGTTGGTCAAGTTGGCCTCGGGGCGCAGATCGCAAAGTTGCCGGGCCAATTCGCGGCCCTCCCGCTCCGCCGCGGCGGGATCGTTGGTCGTGGTGGCGCCGACCGGACCGGTCGCGGCAAACATCAGACTCGGCAAAAGGCAAAGAGCAAAATTAAAAAATGGCCGGCGAGACCGGCGGGATGCATTTTTCATTGGTCGTGGGACCCTACGGTTCGAGCGCGATGCGGAGGACTTGCGCGATCTGATCGACAAAGTGGACTTTGATTTTCGTGCGCACTTCCGCGGGGACTTCGAGCCAGTCCGGCTTATTTTGTTCGGGCAGGATGACGTGTTTTACGCCAAACCGGACAGCGGCCAGGACTTTTTCCTTCACGCCGCCCACGCGCAGGACGCGTCCGCGCAGGCTGATTTCGCCGGTCATGGCCATGTCCGAACGCACGCGCCGATGGGCGATCAAGGAGGCCAGGGCGGCGACGATGGCCACGCCGGCGCTGGGACCGTCCTTGGGCGTGGCGCCAGCGGGAACGTGGATATGAATATCGTGTTTGGCGGCGTCGGTGAATTTGAGGCCGAGTTTATCGGCCTGGCTGCGCAGATAGCTGAAGGCGGTCTGCGCGCTTTCCTTCATGACGTCCCCGAGCGAACCGGTCAGCAGAAAGCCGCCTTTGCCCGGCATGCGGGTGACCTCAATGAAGAGGACTTCGCCGCCCGCGGGAGTCCACGCCAGCCCGGTGGCGATGCCAAATTCCGCGATTTTCTCCGCCGTCTCGGCGACAAAAAGTGCGTGCCCCAACTGGGCTTTGAGCGCCTCGGGTTCGAGCTTGATCGGACTGACGAGGCCGTTTTGACTGACGAGTTTGCGCGCGGCCTTGCGGGCCAGCGCCGCGATGTTCCGCTCCAACTGGCGGACCCCGGCTTCGCGCGTGTATTCCTGGATGAGCCGGCGCAACGTGGCATCCGGCAGGATGACTTCCTGTTTCGTGAGCCCGTGTTCCTCCAACTGGCGCGGCACGAGGTAGCGTTTGGCGATCTGCAGTTTTTCCGATTCCGTGTAGCTGGGCAAATCGATGACTTCCAGCCGGTCGCGCAGCGCGGGGTGAATCGGCTCCAACCAGTTCGCGGTGGCGATGAACAGCACGCGGGACAGATCGAACGGCAGATCGAGATAATGATCGGTGAAGGTGTGATTCTGCGCCGGGTCGAGGACTTCGAGTAGCGCGGCGGCCGGATCCCCGCGAAAATCCGCGCCGACCTTGTCGAGCTCGTCGAGTAAAATGACGGGGTTGCAGCTTTCCACCCGCCGGAGCGCCTGCAGGATGCGTCCGGGCATGGCCCCAACGTAGGTGCGCCGGTGACCGCGAATCTCCGCTTCGTCGCGCATGCCGCCGAGGGAGATGCGGGCAAACTTGCGGCCCAGTGCGTCCGCTACGCTTTTGCCCAGGGAGGTCTTGCCGACCCCAGGCGGGCCGACGAGGCATAGGATCGGGCCTTTGATCGCCTGCTTGCGCTTGATGACGGCGAGAAATTCCAGCAGCCGGTCTTTGACCTTCGCGAGGCCGAAGTGTTGCTGGTTGAGAATGCGTTCGGCGGCGGCGAGATCAATTTTATCGGCGGTGGCTTTTTCCCAAGGGAGGGTCAGGATCCAATCCAGATAGTTGCGCGTGACCGGATACTCCGCGGCGGCGGGGGGCATGAGCTGCAACCGTTCCAGTTCCTGGGTGGCAACCTTCTTCACCTCGGCGGGCATGGGCGTCTGCGCGACCTTCTCCCGCAGGGATTTGATTTCGTTCGCATTCGGCTCGGCCTCGCCGAGTTCTCGTTGGATGGCGCGGAGCTGTTCGCGCAGAAAGAAATCGCGTTGGGTCTTCGCGATGGAGCTGGCGACATCGGTCTGGATTTTGGTGCTGAGGGTGACGACTTCGTGCTCGCGATTGAGCAGTGGCAGCAACTGGGCGAGCCGGCCCTTGACGGAGGTGGTCTCGAGCAGTTTTTGGCGGTCGCCCAAGGAAAGATTAAGATTGCTCGAAATCAGGTCGGCGAAGTGGCCGGGATCCTCGGTGTTCAGCGACGCGACCTTGACCTGCTCGGAGAAGGCCGGCGAAAGCTTGATGATTTCCTGAAATTGGGTCTGCGCATGGCGCATCATGGCGGTGACTTCGATGGAGCCATCCGGCTCGTCGCGCAGGAGTTCAAATTTGGCGGAAAGATATGGTTCGGTACTGGTGTAATCCTTGACGCGGATGCGCCACAACCCCTCAACGAGCACGCGGGCAGTGTTGTCGGGAAACTTAACCATTTTTGCCAAACGCACCACGCAACCCACCTCGTGCAAATCGGCAGGCGCGGGGTCGGCGACCTCGGGCCGGCGCTGGAGCACAGTCCCCATGAGGCGTCCGCCGGCCACCGCTTCGTCAATCAGCTGGATGCTGGGCCCGGTCTCCACCAGCAATGGCGCCACTGCGCCGGGAAAAATAACGATGTCCGAAAGGCCGAGAATGGGAAGCGTTTCCGGAAGGGAACGCGAGGAGATGCGCGCCAGCTCTTCCGGGCTGCCGGAAGTTCCGAGGATGCTGATAAATTCTGTGTCCGGCGAAATCATCATCGCTTGCTCTGAAAAACCCTCATCGACGCCTCGAAATGTTTCCGCCGGAGGTCGCCTTAGGCGATGGTCACCTTGGTGGTCTTGGGCTGCGGTGGCGGCGGCGCGATTGGCACATCGATCCGCAGAAAACCGTTCAAATAGGCCGCCTTGGCCTGGCTTAGATCGTAGCCGGAAGGCAGTTCCAATGCGCACTCGAAGGTGCCATAATTGATTTCCATGACGAGAAAACTGGCTTTGGAAGCCCGGCAACCATCGGGCCTATCTCCGCGGATCCGCAGGCGGTTGCCTTCGACGATGATCTCCAAATTTTCACTGCGCATTCCGGCCAGTTCGGCTTTGATCACCAGCCCGCTTTCGGTGGCATAAACGTCGGTATTCGGCACCCAGTGTCCGTTGGCCATTCCGGTGGTGGAAGCTTTGGTTACAAACTGGGTGGACGGGCTGATTTTAGTGACGGCCATGTGAGCGAAAGCTATCTCAGTTGAACCGAGCCTGCAAGTGCTGTCATTTGTTTTTCACCAGGATTTGCGGACGCTCGCCTTTGCGCGCGTGAAAGACGATGGAACTCGCATTGGGCGCATGTTGATTACTCGCACACCCGCAATGCGTGTCGCGCGCGAAGCTGAACTTGCGCCGTCGCAATCTCCCCCACAACAGACTCGTGGCGGCCAGCACTACGATCCCCAGGGAAACGACGGTTTGCCAGTTCACACCGGCAACATAACCGGAAATGCGCCGCCGGCAATCGCGATTTTTGCCAGCGCTTTCCCGATTGAGTTTTGGTAGCCCGCGTCCGTAAGCTCCGCGTACGGTTCCCAATCGCTTTCACCAACCCTACCGCGTGATTTACCGGCGGACTCAGTCCCCGGCGGCGATGATGTGGGCGAGTTGCTCGCGGAGCTGGCGCAAGCCGGCCGGGGAATCACCGCCGCCTTGCTCGGTGATCAGGTAGCCGGCGTAGCCGACCGCGGTGAAGGCCTTGATGATGCCGGGCCAATTGTTGGCCCCCGCGAGCAGCGCCACGTCGAAGCCGGCCCCGACATCGTTTTTACTCATGGCTCGGTCGCGGCTGTATTCCTTGATGTGCACGCGATTGATGTGTTTACCCAAGGCCTGGATCCACCCGATGGGATCCCCGTAGCGGATCGCATTGCCACAATCGAAATGCCAGCCCACCCACGGGCTGTTGATGGCGGCCAGGTAGCGCACCGCCTGTTCCGGGGTCGTGATGAAATTGTTCCAGACGTTCTCAACCGAAATCTTGACTTGGAGCTCTGCGGCCAGCGGCAGGGCCAGCTGGATTTGTTCAATGGAGCGCTGCCAGCAATCCTCAAAACTGACTTCCTTATTTACGATG
>JANXWY010000075.1 GCA_025350905.1 Verrucomicrobiota bacterium | reverse complement strand
GCCCTCAACGCGTGCGGCCGCGCATTGTCCGTCTTAGATTTCGCGGCGCAACATTGACTCCAGCCGCCATGCTTTTCCGTCCGCTCCCGTTTTCGCCTGCTCCCACCCCACGCCGCTTTCCCTCAAAATTACAATTGCTGACTTGGCCGTATAGAACGAGTCATCTGGACCGTACTGGGCTGAACCGATCCGTAGCCCCAGCGTTAACAGCACATGCCCGTTGCCATCAACCGTCACGCTTTGGCTGAATGCAGCATAGCCTAAGAGTTTGTGTTCCCAGAGGAGTGAGCCATCGGCCGCTGCGTACTTGGCGGTGTAGATAAAGCTTGTGGTGCTATCGTACGAAGACCCCGTTACCACTACGTTTCCACCGCCATCCAGGGCCATGGCTGTGACTTCGCCAGGTGAGTGCCGTTTTTCCCAGAGCAGGGCGCCGTCCGCTCTCGCATACTTGGCCGTGTAGAAATCGGGATGTCTGCTGCGGTTGTCGGAATGCCCCGTCACTACCACGTCACCACTGCTGTCCACCGCCACGGCTGTGCCCCAGTCATCGTATTTCGTCGGATCATTGTAACGTTTTTCCCAAATCAGCGCGCCGTCCGCAGCCGCATACTTGGCGGTGTACATGTCAGAGAAGCCGTTTTCCAGGCCCGCAGCAGCCGACCCCCCAGTCACGACCACGTTTCCGTCTGCGTCCACTGCCACAGCACTGGAACCGTCGCTCCAACCGCTGTTCGGTCCGTGGTGGCGTTTTTCCCAAAGCAGTGCGCCGCTCGTCGCGGCATACTTGGCCGTATAGGAATCTGTTATGCATCCGCCGAAATATGTTTTGAATCCGTTGCAGGCGTTACCCGTGATCACCACGTTGCCACTCTTATCCACGACTAAGGCATTTCCCCTATTATCCCCGATCCCCAGGCCGCTGTAGCGCTGCACCCACGCCTCGGCGACAGCGGCCCTCACCGGCTGGACCAGTACCACCAAGACGGCGCAGCTTAGCGCGGTCCTGAACAAGGCAGCCAACGGGATCAGAGGACTCACTGCACCGGCCAGGGAAGAAGGCGCAATTGGGCGAGGGAACGGGTTTGGTTTCATAGTGGGAAATACGGGCTCTGGGTTTTGGGGAATTCAGTTGGGGATCACGGTGCAGCCAACCGGCGGAGGGGTGCGAGATACGAACTAGAAGCGCCGTTGGCGTTCGCGTCACCGACGATACAGACATTGCCCGTTGAGTCGGCGGCAATCCCCCAAGCCATGGCCGCAGTCGCCCCGGAAGGCAGGAAGAAATCAGTTGTTATCCAAGTGGCACCGCCATCCGTGCTGCCGCGCACGAGCCAGGTCTGCGGCGCGCTGATCAGATCACCGGCTGCGAAAACACGTCCGAAGGCGTCCACGGCGATGCTGCTTGGCGAGCCGTTGACGACGTAATCCACATCCGCCCAGGTCGCACCTCCGTTCGTGCTCCGGCGGATCAGGCCGCCGAATTCGGTGGTGGTAGTTGTGACCACTTTCCTGCCCACAACCGTCTTGGTGGTGATGGTTTTAGACGTACGCCCGGCCACGTAAATCGAGCCGTCTGGTCCAACGGCCAGGCTGCTGGCATTCTGGGAGGCGTAAGTTCCGCCCGGACTGGTTGAGGTTGCCCAAGTGGCACCGCCGTCGATGCTGTGGCGCACCGTCCAGCCACTTCCGCAGGCCAGCACCTCATCGGGTTGTCCGACGGTGCCAGGACGAACAAAAATTGAGGCGGGCGTGCTGAGCGCCGGATTGTCCACCGTGGACCAGAGGATCCCGCTGGGAGTGCGCTGGCCTTTGCGGACCATCCAGCGGCCGCTGCTCGTGCCGCAGACGTAAAGGCTGTCCGTGTTGCCGGCGGCAACATCCGTGACGAGCAGCACGGTGGCCAATCCCACCGAGGGATCAGAAACCGTCCAAGTGACGCCGTGATCGAGCGATTGCCAGCAGAACGCACGACCGCTGACGGTGGCGCTGCGATTGCCGGTGGCGAACAACGCGCCGTCCGGGGCGACCGTCAGATCGATCGCGTAGCCGGGGATGAAACCAACGTCCTGCCACGTCGCGCCGTGGTCGGCGCTCGCGCTGACGGCGGTTGAAACCACGCCCGTAGTACCGGTAGTGCCGTTATCAACCGCGAGGCTGATGAAATTCCCGGCGGAGTCCGCAACGATGTCGCGTCCGCGCCAGGGCGTGAGGACATCCACGGTTTCCCAGGTGGATTGGGCTAAGGTGGAGGTAAGTGGCGCGAGCAGGAAGGCCGCGCCGAGGACAAGGAGTTGATTTGATTTCTTCATGGTTTCAAATGGTTTTGGTTTGTGAATATTTCTCTGCACGGGGATGTAATCGCAGCCCGGTCGAAAATCTTTCACGGAAAATGCGTGGTACGTCGAAGGGCCGAGTTCCACGAGGCCCTGACTCATCTGAACGGGAAATGTTTGGGACTCGTGGAACTCGTCCCTCCGAGCTGGAGATATGGGGGGTCACGGTGCTCGTCCCTCCGATCGCTCGTTCATCCGGGATGATTTTGGGATTGAGACAATGATGAGGTCGGGATAGCGTCGCTCTCATGAGCCACGCAGATGAACCCGGACGAAAGCACCTCCCGCACTTGGCGCCGCTGGAGTTTCCCAATCAGTCCGTGATCATCTCCGTGACGCAAGTGGTGGCTGGGCGTCGCTCCTTGCTGGCGCGGTCAGCGGCCGCCGAAACAATCCTGAATGCGTGGCAAAAAGCGGATCACTGGCTGGTAGGCCGCTACGTGTTGATGCCGGATCACCTGCACCTGTTTTGCGCTCCGGCCAGGTTTCCGTTCACGCCTTTGAAGAACTGGCTGGCATTCTGGCGCGCGGAAGCGATGCGGTGCTGGCCGGGGTCGGACGAGAAGCCGATCTGGCAGAAAGATTTCTTCGATCGCCAGTTGCGCCGGGACGAAAGTTACACAGAGAAGTGGCATTACATGCGGGAAAATCCGGTGCGGGCGGGTCTGGTATCCAAGGCGGAAGATTGGCCGTGGCAGGGGGAGATACATCCCTTGATGTGGCACGAAGCGGGGTAAGGTTAGATCGGAGGGCCGAGTTCCATGAGGCCCTAACTTACCGAGAAAGAGGAAATATGGGGACTCGTGTAACTCGTCCCTCCGAGGATTACTCGAACAACTGCGGAGCGCGGGCGCGGAGCGATTGAGCCTGTTCCGACAGTTCCCGAGCCGGGATTGGCAGCAGTCCGCCGCTGGAGTTAAGCCGCCGACCCGAAAGGAGTTTGGCGTAATCGGCGATGACATCGGTCGGCAGCGGCGTCGGTTTCAGATCCCAGGAACGCAGCACATTCGGATGGCTGGCGGTGATGAGCCTGTTGCCGGGAGTGATATAGCACCACCGCACATAACCTGCGTGCGCCAGCACAGGAGTAACGGCTTCTGTGGTGGTCGCGTCCCAAACGCGCACCAGATTATCATCGCTGCGAGTAACGATGAAGCGACCGTCGCTACTCCAGCAAGCAGCTCGCGCGGCTGCGTTGCCAATGTTCATGGGAGAAAGCAGCATCTCGCCCGTGCGCGCGTCCCACATTTTGACTTCGGTCGAAAGCCCGGCGGTGATCAATCGTTTGCCGTCCGGACTCCAATCAAGGTCGAGCAGATCACCTCCGTGTTTGAATTGGGGCGCAATGAGTTCCCCGGTCTGGAGGTCAATGGTCGTTCCTTTTTGGTCTTGGCCCACGGAGGCGAGGTGGTTACCGTCCGGGGAAAAACGCATCCGGTTCATCTGGCCGGGAATCTTGACGAGCGCGAAAGGTTTCCCGCTAAGTTTGCCAGCGTCCCAATCGAAAAGTTGGAGATGCTGATCCTTGAGGGATTGTCCGTATCCCAAGAGGAGCGTCTTGCCGTCCGGACTAAATGCGTCAGGCAAGATTTGTGGAGGGAGATGCCACAAAGAGGGAGGCACGGTGATGGTTCGCTCAAGCTCTCCGTCGCTCGTGCGCCAAACCCGGACTTTCCAAGTCGCGACAAAACGTGAGGAGGCGCGATGAATCGGGGTTGAAGGTTACGTGAATCAGGGGAGCCGGGTGAGCAAGAGGTCGTCGGCGCATCCCGGATCCCTCCAGTGACCAAAGGGCGACAGTGCCTTTGGCCGTCCCACCCTCCCTAAAGAGCTCGGTCATCGCCCAGTAGTGCCCGTCGGCTGCGGCACTCCAGGTTACAAAAAGGGTGTTGGTTTCCTGCGCTCGCAGGACCTTGAGTTCGGTCAGTTTCTCGGGGTCAATCAAACGCATCGCATTGTCCCTGAGCGCTACTGGAATCGGTCCGGGGGCCCGCCGGCGATGGAGTGCATCTTCGGCGGAGACCGGCGTGATTTCGAAAGAGAGTTCTGAGCGGGTGGATTTGGCCGCTGGTAGGAGTGACCAATCCTTTGCGGTACCATCGGCGCTGGTCGTCAGGAGTCGCGATCCGTCGGAACTGAAGTGGACCGACTCGACCCAACTGGTGTGGCGGAAGGTAGTGAAAAGCAAGTCCCAGGTTTCAGTGCTCCAAATCGAAACGAACCCAGCGTCCGTACCCAGGGCCAGCATCCGTCCATCGGGGCTGAAAGTCTGACAGCGCACGATGGGAAACGCCAACGTCCGCTGGAGCTTGACGTCGTCGCCGACGTCCCAGACCCGTACGCCATCCCCCTCGCCCCCAGTGAAAAGAACGTTATTTCTTGGGCTGAAGAAAAGCGCCCGCCCCGGCCCCTTCTGAGTAATCGGCGTGCCCACGAGATTGCCAGTCTGGCGAACCCAGACTTGGACCTGGCTCTCTTTGATGTAATTCCACGATTCCCAACTTGCGGTTCCCAGGTACCGATTATCGGCGCTGAAGGCCACTCGGCAAACTGGCAGTTTGTGGATGATGGAGGCGCCGACCTGTTCTCCAGTGGGCACTCGCCAGATTCGCGCAGTCAGATCGCGACTACCGGAAGCCAGCAGGCTGCCATCGGCGCTGAATGCCAGCACGGTGATATCATTTGTATGCCCCTTCATGTTGGCGACGGTTTTTCCATTGCGGGTATCGATGAGTTGGATGACTTGGTTTGTCAGGGCAACCGCCAGCCAACGATCGTCGGGGCTGAAAGCGGAACACGTCAGGTTCGAAGCGAGTTGGGGAAATACCAGTCGGCCGGTGGCAGCGTCCAGCACTTCCGCCAGTTGTAGATCCGGAGGTATGGGCCTGGATTTCTCCCGTCTCTGATTCTCCGTCGACCAAACGAACAAACGCTGGCCGTCCAGTGCGAACCGGATTTGCAGGGGGTCGCTGAAACCATGCCCCAAGTCCCAAATTACCTTGCCGGATTTCGAGTCTCGCACCGTCAGCTTGTTGTCGTCGGTCTCGGTCGTGGTCGCGATTCGACCGCTGTCCGGGGTGAACGCACTGGCGATGATTTTATGGTCCTCGGCAAACACGCCATGCAGTCGCGGGGTTTGATTGAGTGTTTGCTGGATTCGAATGCGATGAATCTCTCCCACGGCCGGGTTATTCGTGACCAGCGGCAAGGCATCCGCAAACCACAGCAGGGCGGCTGAGGGATCATTGTCGTCAAGCAGCCGGATGCCGTTCGCAACATCGAGCCGGACGATGCGTTGCCGGTTTTCTTCGCCCAGCCGTGCATTCTCAGCCGCGAGCCGGCGGGCTTCGCGGGTTTGGAACTGTTGGTAAAAGAATGCCAGTCCGGCAATGACCGCGAGCGCCGTCACCAACGCCCCGGCGCGGGCCACAAACCTGAGGCGGCGTTCCGTCGTGCGCATCCGGCTGACCGATTTGCCGCTCTGGAGCAGCGCGAGCTCGGCGTGGAGTTCGGCAGCGGTTTGGTAACGTTGCTTGAGATCAGTGTGACAGGCGCGTACTATGATCTCGTTCAACTCGGCGAGTTGGGCGCGCTCGGTGGCGGGTTGCTGGATGAGGTTGGTCGGCAGTTCGGGAAATTCCTGGCGGTCTCGGCCTGTGGCCATTTCGTAGAGCACTTTACCGAGACTGTAGATGTCGGCCTGCGCTGTGCCCGGACCTTCGGGCGGCAGGTAACCCTCCGTGCCCACGAGCGAAAGCGTGGCCTCGGCCTGCGCGACGAGACCAATGTCGGCCAGCTTGGGAATGCTGTTCACAAAGACAATGTTCGACGGCTTGATGTCGCGATGAACGAGTCCGTGGCGGTGCAAGTGATCGAGCGCCGTGGCGAGCGCCAGGCCGATGTCCAGGCATTCGCCGAAGGGCAGGCGGCCGCGGTGGTAGAGATCGGAGCGGAGGGTGCGGGGGGAGTAAGTCGAGGGCTGTAACGCCGCAACGGCTTCGGAGGGCCGAGTTACACGAGGCCCTGACTTCAATTCCGGCGAAGGAGATTGGGGACTCTCAGAGCTCGTCCCTCCGATCGAAGTCCCTCCAGCATCATCCGCCAACTCCATGACGTAGTAGAAATGGCCGGCGGCATCGTTGCGCCCGACGTGCAGCACGTTGAGTTGGCTGGGGTGGGTACGAGAAATCGGTTCGAAGCGGCGGATGCCTTCGAACTCGCGTTCATACGGGCGGTCGTGATCGAACGCGGCGCGTTGAACGATCTTCACCGCGCGCCAGGTGCCGAGGGCGGTGCGCGCGAGCCAGACTTCGCCATAGCTGCCGCGCCCAATCCGCCGGATGAGTTCGTGGTCGGGAATGACCGGCGGCGCGAGGGGCGCGTCCGACATCGGCTCAGACGCTGGCGACAAGGTGCTGCTGAGGTCGTTCAGCAGTTGGTCGCGGGCGTTGGGGTCGGGGTTCATCGGTGGTGGAAGGTGGTTCAACTATGGCGTCGCGCGGGACAAGTGACAAACTCGGAATCGCTTTTCAACTCGCGCATGGCTGCGCGGAGCAGTGCGCGGCGGAAGGCGTAAGCATTGTGGCGCGGGGTAACGCGGTAACGGCGCAGAGATTTCTGCGTGGTCAGCCAACTGACGAGATAAGCAAGCAAGGCGGTCATGGATAGTCACTGTGCGCATCGTCGGAGGGACGAGTTACACGAGTCCCCATCATCCAAAATGTTGCCCGGGTTAGGGCCTCGTGTAACTCGGCCCTCCGAGAAAATGGCTTCATCCTTCCGCCTCCATGCGCTTCCGAAGTTTCTTGGTCTCCTGTTTGATGAGTGCAGTGACGCGGTGTTTGGCGAGGTAAACCTGGGCGATGTTGGCATGTAGTGTCTTCGCCACTTCGCGCACGGGCCATGCCTTGAATACGTACAGATCGAACATCTGAAATTGTTTGGCACCGACCCGGAGTTTCACCCGTTCGATCGCGGCGTCGGCGAGGTTTTTGGCCCACTCCTCTTCCCATACCTCACCCACGCTGCCGGCTTCCGCTGCCGGAATTTTTTCCACGAGGGAGGTTTGAGCGGTGTCATCACCGCTAGGCTTTGGCTCGGCGAACGGAAGGCGGGGCCGGCGCAGGTGACTGGCGACGCGTCGTTGCACGATGAGTTTAAGCCAGGCCTTGAAGGAACTGCCTTCCGCCACCTTGAAGCGACCTTCACGCAATGCCTTGGCCACGGCTACTACGGTTTCCTGAACCATGTCGCGGGCGTCGGAGTCCGAGAGTCCGGCCTTGATGGCGACGCTGTAGAGAAACTTCCAGTAGGTGTCGAAGAAATCGCGCCAACTCTCCTGATCGTCCCAGCGCTTGAGACGGCTCAGGAGGCTCAGCCGCGTGGGGATGAATTCATCCCCGGCGGAAATCTTCCGGGCAGGTTGCACCAGTCATAGAATCGCACGAAGGCGTAATTTCTTTCACGCAAAATATCGGGCAGCGAAAATTTCCGTTGCCGCCCATGGGTTTCAGCCTGCGACATTGCGCTGAACTGTTCCCCACCCAACGCCCACGCTCCCGGCTCCGAAGCGTACAATGTTCGGGGCGCTCCCGGTGAGGAGAGCGCCCCGCATTGAAAGGATGCTGATCGGCCGAGTAACTAAACGGCCAGCGGATTTTCGGCCTCGGTTTCTTCCGGTTCCGGCTCCACGATATCCTCAACGTCCACGAGAATTTTGAGCTGTACTTTCCGGTGGTAATCAAAACCGCTGCCCGCCGGGATGATGTGGCCCATGATGACGTTTTCCTTGAAGCCGCGCAGGTTGTCCACGCGCGAGCGCGTCGCCGCCTCGGTGAGCACCCGGGTGGTGTCTTGGAAGCTCGCGGCACTCAGGAAACTTTCGGTTTCCAGCGAGGCCTTGGTGATGCCGAGCAGCACCGGCGAAGCTTCGGCCGGCTTGCCGCCGACCTTCTCCACGCGCTCGTTCTCGCCTTCAAACTCCAGCCGTTCGATTTGTTCACCCCAGAGGAACTGGGTGTCGCCGGGTTCGGTGATGCGCACCTTGCGCAACATCTGGCGCACAATGATTTCAATGTGCTTGTCGTTGATGGTCACGCCCTGGAGGCGATAGACTTCCTGCACTTCGTTGACCAGGTGCTCCTGCAATTCCTGCGGGCCGCACACGTCGAGAATTTCATGCGGGTCCATCGGCCCTTCGGTCAACTGCTGACCCTTCTTCACGAAGTCGCCCTTGAACACAATGACATGTTTACCGATGGCGATGAGGTGCTCCTCTTCGAGCTGGGTGACGGGATCCTTGATGACAATGCAGCGCTTGCCGCGCACGCTCGCGCCGAAATCCACGATGCCGTCGATCTTGGAAATCTCCGAGGCATCCTTGGGCCGGCGGGCTTCGAACAGTTCCGCCACGCGCGGGAGACCGCCGGTGATATCCTTGGTCTTGGTCGTCTTGCGCGGCGTCTTCGCCATGAGCGTGCCGGCCACGATCTTGTCGCCGACATTGACCAGGATGTGCGCGCCGGACGGAATTGGATAATTCGCCAAGGGTTCGCCCTTGTCATCGGCAATGATGATCTGCGGGTGCAAATCTTCCTTGTGCTCGATGACGACTTTCGCCTCTTGCTGGGTCGTCTCGTCCATTTCCTGTTTCATCGTCACGCCTTCGATGATGTCGTGGAATTTCACATGCCCGGCTTTCTCCGACAGAATGGGGGCATTGTAGGGATCCCACTGCACGAAGGTCGCGCCCTTCTTCACATGGCCGCCGTCGCCAACCGCGATCACGGAGCCAATGACAATGGTATGATTTTCCAACTCGCGACCTTCCTCGGACAGAATCGAGATCGAGCCATTCTTGTTGAGGACGATGCTGTTGCCGTCTTCGAGCGTGACGTAGCGAAGGTCATTGAACTTAACCTTGCCGTCGAACTTCGCCTTGATCTGCGGCACTTTGAACACGCCGGCGGCGGTGCCGCCGATGTGGAACGTGCGCATCGTCAGCTGCGTGCCGGGCTCGCCAATGGATTGCGCGGCAATGATGCCGACCGCATCGCCCAATTTGACCGAACCGCCGGTGGCGAGGTTGCGTCCGTAGCAGGCTTTGCACGTGCCCTGCTTGCTTTCGCAGGTCAGAACGGAACGAATCTTCACCTTCTCAACGCCCGCCGCGTCGAGGGCTTTGGCGGTGACTTCATCGAATTCTTCGTTCGCGCGAATCAGGAATTCCTTCGGGTTCGTCGGATTGACGATATCTTCACACGCGCAGCGACCGATGATGCGTTCGCCCAATTTGACGACCTCGTCTTCGCCTTCGTGGATGGCCTGCACCCAGATGCCGTTGGTGGTGCCGCAATCGTATTCGCGGATGATGACATCCTGCGACACGTCCACGAGCTTGCGCGTCATGTAGCCGGAGTCCGCCGTCTTGAGGGCAGTATCGGCCAGTCCCTTGCGGGCGCCGTGAGTGGAGATGAAGTATTCCAGCACCGTGAGCCCCTCACGGAAATTGGCAAGAATCGGTTTCTCGATGATGTCGCCGCTGGGCTTGGCCATAAGGCCGCGCACGCCGGCGAGCTGCCGGACCTGTTGCCGGTTGCCGCGGGCGCCGGAGTCCACCATGAGGTAGACCGGGTTGAATTCCTTCTTGCCTTGGTTTTGCTCGAGCGTCTTGAACATGACGTTCGAAATCTGGTCGGTCGCGTGCGTCCAAATGTCCACGATCTTGTTGTAGCGCTCACCGGAGGTAATGATACCTTTGCGATGCTGCTTCTCCACTTCCTTGATCAACACCTGCGCGGCGTCAATTTCCTGATTCTTCTCCTTCGGGATGATCATGTCGTCGATCCCGATCGAGCAGCCGGACTTGGTTGCTTCGCGGAAGCCCAGCTCCTTCAACTTGTCGAGCATGATGACGGTCTTTTCATGACCACAGCTCTTGTAACAACGCCAGATGAGATCCCCGAGCTGGCTCTTGCCCGCGGCCTTGTTATAGAGGCCGAGTTCGTCCGGCCAGATTTCGCTGAAGATGACGCGACCGACGGTGGTAACAATCACCTTGCTGGTCGCGTCACCGTAGACGGTCTTGCGACCGAAATCGGGATTGGCGATGCGGATGCGATCGTGGGTTTTCACCGCGCCGTCATCGCAGGCAAACACGACTTCCGTCTTCGAACCGAACAGCATGAGTTGCTTCAAGTCCGTCGGCAGCGGCGTGCGCGGCTCGGCGGTGAGGTAGTAACAACCCAGCGTAATGTCCTGCGTCGGCGTGATGATCGGCTTGCCCGAGGACGGCGAGAAGATGTTGTTCG
>JANXWY010000041.1 GCA_025350905.1 Verrucomicrobiota bacterium | reverse complement strand
CCTCGGCCTGCCGAACAAGAAGGACGTGAAAGACGGCGTCATCGCCTACAAGATCGCCGCGCACGCCGCCGACCTCGCCAAAGGTCATCCCGGCGCGCAATACCGCGACAACGCGTTGAGCAAGGCGCGCTTTGAATTCCGCTGGGAAGATCAATTCAACCTCAGCCTCGACCCCGTCACTGCGCGCGAATTCCACGACGAAACGCTGCCGCAGGAAGGCGCCAAGACCGCGCACTTCTGTTCCATGTGCGGCCCGCATTTTTGCTCGATGAAGATCACGGAAGACGTCCGCAAATACGCCGCCGAACAAGGCATCGCCGAGGAAGAGGCGCTGAAGAAGGGCATGGAAGAAAAGTCGAAGGAGTTCGTGGAAAAAGGCGCGGAGGTTTACGCGAAGGCGTGAGCGGTCGTCGGGATTCCATCACACAGCCCAGGGTTGACCCGCAACGCGGGCTACCCTGGGTAATCGTCCGCCAAAAAATAATTTCCAACCCCAACGGGGTTGGATCACCCACGCCCACGGTCGTGCCCACGCAATTCAACCCCTTCAGGGTTGATGATTTCATCGCGCCGTCACCCAGCGTAGGCGATGGCATCGCCAACGCTGGGCTGAATGATCTAATCCCTTCGGGATTGGTTGAGGATTCGCTTCGCGCCTCGGTCGTGGATTGGAGGCCCCCGAACCGGACGAATCGATCTTGATTCGATGCCTCGCCGCACACGCACACCGGGATGGCGTGCGCCGTCCGGGAATCCCAACGGGATTCCATCACTCAGCCCAGGGTTGGTGCGCAGCGCCCTGGGTCATACGCCAAAATAATCCCCCCGCCCCGGAGCGCGGGTCTGTGACCCGCAGCAACATCCGAACTTCAAAACGTCTCAATTCATTTCGCACGCGTCCTGAATGGCGAAGCGGCTGCGAGTCACAGACTCGCGGCTCCGGGGGCTTGCGAATGTGTCCCGACTTCGTTTCAATCTTCGTCGTGAGCCAGCCACCCAAACCGCGTCGTCCCAGACCGCCGTACAACCCCGGCGTGCGCGATTTGGTCGAGGGCAAGCGTCGGTGGGCTTCGCCACTGAAACCGGAAACTGCCAGGCAAGGTTTTCGCGGCTGGCATGAGCGCGGCTATCTGCCGCATCGCGATGAGCCGGGATTGACGCAGTTCGTCACCTTTCATCTCGCCGACAGTTTTCCCGAATCGCTGCGTTCCGAGTGGGAGCATCTCGCCAAGATTGAGGACGACCGTGAGCAGCGCGAACAACTCGAAGCGTATCTGGACAAAGGTCGGGGTGAGTGTCATCTGCGACGGCCTGAGATTGCCAAGTTGGTTGAGGAGAATTTCCGTCAGTTTTCCGGGGAGGGCTGCGGCTCACAGAGCCGCGCTCCGGTGCGCTACGAGTTGCGGGCGTGGGTGGTGATGCCGAATCATGTCCACGTCTTGTTCAAGGTCGGAACGGTTTCGATGGCGGAGACTGTGGGCGCTTGGAAGAAGCACACTGGACGGCTCGCCAACAAACTGCTGGGCAAACGAGGTGCATTCTGGGCGGAGGATTACTTCGACACTTACATGCGCGATGCTGAGCACGAGCAGAAGACTGTTCGTTACATCGAAAACAATCCGACGAAGGCGAAGCTAGCGCTTGATCCTAAGGAGTGGCCGTGGAGCAGCGCTCGATGCCGGGATGAATACGGCGCGCTGCGGCTGTGACGGAGCGCGGCTCTGTGAGCCGCAGCAATGTCCGAACTTGCACGACGCCTTACTCGATTTAGCGCCCGTTCTGACTGGTGAAGTTGCTGCGGGTCACAGACCCGCGCTCCGGCGATTCAGTTGTCTGGCTTGTGGCACGTTCGCCGAATTGATTTACTTTGCCGACAATCGCCCAAGATATGAAAACAAACGCCAGTGCCAAAAAAGAATTGTCCCCCAAACAACGCGACGAGTTGCTGGCCGCGTTGAAAGCCCGGTTTGACGCGAACAAGGCCCGTCACCCGGGATTGGTGTGGGCCAAGGTGCAGGCGCGGTTGGAGGCCAGGCCCGACCAGCTGTGGTCGCTCGCAGAAATGGAACGCACCGGCGGCGAACCGGATGTGGTGGGGCAGGATAAAAAATCGGACGAGTTCGTCTTCATGGATTGCGCCGCGCAAAGTCCCAAGGACCGCGTCAGTTTGTGCTACGACCGCGCGGCGTTGGATGCGCGGAAGGAACATAAACCCAAAAACAGCATCATAGATCTGGCCGCGGAAATGGGCGTGGAGGTGTTGACAGAGGAGGAATATTTCGCGCTGCAAAAGCTGGGCGAGTTCGACACGAAATCGTCGAGCTGGCTGCGGACGCCGGCGGAGATCCGGGAACTTGGCGGCGCGATTTATGGAGATCGCCGTTACGGCCGCGTCTTCATCGGTCACAACGGTGCGGAGTCTTACTACAGCGGCCGGGGTTTCCGGGGCGTGTTGAGGGTCTGAAGCCAAGCGACACGAATTGCGTTATGAAAATGTTTCAAGGATATCAACTCATCGCACCAGACGATTTGCACTGGCGGCCGTCCAACTTGATGAAGATCCCGAACGCGGATTATCTCGAGCGTACCGGGAGCGAGAACCTGGGCGTGCGGCTCTGGCGTTTGCCGCCCAAGAGCGCGAACACGCTGCACAAGCACCTCCGCGCAGAGGAGTTTTATTTCGTGCTGGAAGGCACGGGCCGCCTGCGCGTGGGCGATGAAACGTTGACCGTGCCGCGCTACGGCGGCGTGCTCGTCGGGCCGAATCAGTTGCGCCAGGTGTTCAACGACACCAACGCTGAGGTGCTCTGGCTCATCATCGGAGCGCCGGAGGAACTGGAATTTCTGCCCGGCGCCAAGACCAAGCCCGACCTGTCGCTCATCTATCCGACTGACCCGACGCAATTGCCCAAGGAACTCGCCGGCGTGAACTGGCCGCCGAAGGGTTGAACCCCGTGATGGAGCCCGACAACTGCGCCCAGTGGCCACGGCTGACGTCGCGCCACTGGTAAAGATCAGGCGGGCGATCTCGCAACCGGAACACATCACCTTCAGGAGATCGCGGATTTCACCAAAGGCTTGAAGCGCACGATGAAACGAATCAGTGGTTGAACCTGGTTTTGATTGAGCGCGAGGACGGATTCGGTTATCACCCTTTGACCGAGTTCGCAGGAGATTGGGATCCGAATTGAATTGAGTTATCGCGATCAAACACCATGCAAAAGCCACCCGAGCAGTTCTTCAATGTAAATGAGTTCGTGCCGGACTTGCGCCAGGTTTTCGCCCAGCCGCCACTCAAACCTGAGAAAATTGTTTTGGTGGCCATCCCGGTCGAGAATCCCGAATCGCACCGCAGCCTGGTTCCGGCGGGCATTGATCGCACTTCACTGGCGCTTACCAGCGGCAAGGAAGTCTGGTTCTGGGAAACGGATTCGTTGCGGGCACTGTTTCGCGGCGACCAGCAACCGCCGATTCTCGGCGACTATCCGGAGGCGTATAACGACTCCTTCATGCTTCTGGACCTGCACGCGCTGGAGATCAGCAAGTTTTTCGGCGACCGGCGGGATGCGGAGATGCGGGAGATTTACTCGCTCTTGCGCCGGCGGCCGGACGGTCGGAGCCTGGGATTTGTCCACGATTACATGTGGCAGGCGGCGGCGCTCATTCTGGGTACGCGGCCGCTGAGTCAGGCGGAGTTTGAAGCGATCCTGTCCCGATTGGAGCGATCCTGCCGGACGTTTGAGCAGGGCCCCACTTCCCGAAATTACATCGCTGCGCTGCGGAATACTCTGGGCCAAGACGCCAGTTAGGGTCGAACGGTGGCGGGCGGCGAATTGCCGAATCGGCGGGCGGGGTGGTCGCGGCTGGCCGGGTCGGCAAGTTACCATCCACGCTCTCCCAACTCGGGGACCAGGCTGACCGGGCTTCCTTCAAAAACGTGGACCGGCACACCCGGCTTGCCGCCGCGTACCGAAATAATTATCTTTCGCCGCATGGCCGCCGATTCCATCCAGATTGAATACAACCAGGACTTGAAACCGTTGGCGGCGTTGCTCGAAGGCGTCGAGCGGACGGGAGATTTCGTGGCCAGCGGCGCGATGGAGATTCCGATGCCGAAGTTGGAAGTCGAAGGCGTGGGGGTGTTGTCCTTTCCCGTCCCACCAGTCCAAATCGCGGCGCACATCCAGCAGTCGACCCGTGCGCCTTACGGTCGGGGCGAGGCGACTATCCTCGACGAATCGGTGCGCAAGGTGTGGCAGTTGCCACCGGCCAAAGACCGCCGGAGCTGCCAGGGAAGGGGCGAGCAATACGGCAAGGACATTACAGCCCTTACATCGCTGGAAACGCAAGCGGGCCGGTCGCCCGTCGAAAGCCACGCCGGATTAAAACCCTCGCCGCTGCCCGTTCCAGGGCCCAAGAGTGGTCACTGGCCTGATGTCTGAATTGAAACTGCTATGATCTCAAATCTTGAACCCGTCCGCCGGAGCGGCCCGCCGCTCTATCAACTCAAGCTCACGCTCAAATGGTCCCAGCCGCCGATCTGGCGACGCGTCGTGGTGCGCGCGGACATGTCGCTCGACCGGTTGCACGGTGTGATTCAAATCGCGATGGGTTGGCGGAACTGCCATCTGCATCAGTTCATCGGGGGCGCGGGATTTGCGCGCACTTATTACGGCGCGCCCGATCCGGATTACGCCGGCCTGGGCAGCGAGATGTTGAACGAAAAGCGTTTTGCCGTGGCCGACCTGCTGCCGGTGGTGAAGCGGAAGATTATTTACGAATACGATTTCGGCGACGGCTGGCAGCATGATGTGTTGGCGGAAAAGATTCTGCCACCGGATCCGGCGTTCAAACAGCAATTGTCATTGTGATGGGACCAAACGGGCGGAGGTGAAAAGTCTGGAGTTTGCGAAGGGGGCGGGCAGAGGTCGGTGGTGGTGTGTTTCAGGACTTGCGATCGTTGCGGACA
>JANXWY010000036.1 GCA_025350905.1 Verrucomicrobiota bacterium | reverse complement strand
ACGATCCGCTCAAGACGAAGGAGTTTTACCGGATGTACGCGTTTTTCCACAACGTGCCGGAGAAAGGGTTGGATCGCATCCGGACGGACAATCCGCCGCCGCGCATCCCGGTGCCGACGGCGGAGCAGGCATTGCAGTTTGTGGAAGCCGACTTTCGGTTGAAGGACGCGGAGAAAACCTTGGCGGACCGGTCCAACGAACTCGGTGAAACGCAGGAGAAATGGGAGCGCATAACAAACGAGAAATCGCCGGCGAAGCCGAGCGAGGACGGACTCCTGGCGGTGCTGGGGTTCGATGATTTCCTGGCGGTCTCCAATGCACCCGCTGCCATTCCCGGCAAGATGGTGGAGGCCGAGAAGCCAGAGTTTGTGCCGGGCCGCCTGGGCAAGGCACTGAAGCTTGACGGCAAGATGCAAGCTGATTTCGTCGGTCTGGTCGCACTGGAACGCACCAACGCCTTCAGCTATGGCGCCTGGGTTAAACTCGAAAGTGACGGCGCCATCTTGAGCAAGATGGAGAAAAGCCCCGGCTTTCGCGGTTTTGATTTGTTTTACGCGGCGGAACGATTCGAGGTGCATCTGGCCGGCACCTGGCCGGACAATGCCATCAAAGTGCGGACCAAGGACAAGTTTCCCAAGAGCCAGTGGTTGCATGTCCTGGCGACGTACGATGGTTCAGCCAAAGCTTCGGGCATGAAAGTTTTCGTGGATGGCCGCACCCGCGATCTGGAGATCAAGCAAGATAACCTCACCGAAACGATCTCCAACGCCGAACCGGTGCGCATTGGCGCGCGGAATGGCGAGGCGATGCTCAAGGGTTTGGTGGACGACGTGCGTTTCTACCAACGCTCGCTGACGGTTGAGGATGCGCGGTCGCTCACGCTGAACGGCTTCCTCCCGCTGATCACCAAGTCGCGCGGCAACCGGACCGAAGACGAGCGCACCGAGTTGCAGAAATTTTACAAGGAGAACTACGCCGTGGATTACCTGCGTTCCGAGACCGCGCTGGCCGAGGCGCGCAAACGCAAGGAAGAGCTCTACGGCAAGATTCCCACCACGCAGATCATGGAAGAAATGAATCCTCCGCGGGAAACATTTCAGTTCGTGCGCGGTGATTTCCGTAACCCCGGGGAAAAAGTGTCGGCTGGAACACCCGCCGTTCTACCGTCGCTGCCAGAAGGCCCGGCCAACCGGTTGACCCTCGCCCGCTGGCTCGTCGCGAAGGAACATCCGTTGGTGGCCCGCGTCACGGTGAACCGTTACTGGGCGATGTTCTTTGGCACGGGCTTGGTGAAGACGATCAACGATTTCGGTTCACAAGGCGAATGGCCGAGTCATCCGGAGTTACTGGACTGGCTGGCGGTGCAGTTTCGCGACGGCGGCCCTGGGAGCGCCGGCATCTCTGCCGGCGAGTCCCCCGCACGAAGCCAGAAACACAGCTCCAAGGATGCCGGCGCTCCCAGGGCGTGGGACGTGAAAAACCTTGTGCGCGTGCTCGTGACGAGCGCCACTTACCGTCAGTCCGCCGCGACGACTCCGGAAAAACTGGAGCGCGATCTCTACAATCGTCTCTTCACCCGCGGTCCGCGCGTGCGGCTCGACGCTGAATATGTCCGCGACAACGCCCTCGCCGTCGCCGGCCTGTTGAATGATCAGATCGGCGGCGAGAGCGTGAAGCCCTATCAACCGCCGGGAATATGGGACGGCACCGACTCGAAGTTCGAGCAGGATCACGGCGACAAGCTGTATCGCCGCGGCATGTATGTCTTCTGGCGGCGCTCGGCGCACTATCCCTCCTTCGCTACGTTCGATGCGCCCAGCCGCGAGGTTTGCACGTTTGCCCGACAGCGCACGCAGACGCCGCTGCAATCGCTCGTGCTCATGAACGACCCGGCGTATGTCGAAGCGGCGCGCGGTCTGGCCGAACGCGTGCTCCGCGAAGAACCGAAAAATGCGGACCAGCGCCTGGTGCGCGCCTTCCGGCACACCCTGGGTCGCGTGCCGCAGCCGGACGAAGTCGCGGTGTTGCAGAAAACCTACACGCAGCAACTCGCGAATTTCCGCCAGGACGCCGGCGCTGCGAACGCGTTGCTCAAGGTCGGTGAATCGCCGTTGCCCGAAAAGTCCGATCCTGCTGAACTTGCGGCGATGACCGCCGTGGCCAACGTGCTGTTGAACTTGAACGAAACCATCACCAAGTAGTCGCCATGCTTTTTCAAAACGAAATCCAGAAGGCGCTCAGCCGGCGCGCGTTTCTCGCCCGCAGCGCCACCGGCCTCGGCGCGCTGGCGCTGGGCTCGCTGTTGAATCCGCAATTGTTCGGCGCGGAACTCGCCGGTGCCGCCAAAACCAAAGGCGCGCTCAAGGCGCTGCACCTCCCCGCCAGGGCCAAGCGTGTCATTTACATGTTTCAATCCGGCGCGCCGTCGCACCTGGATCTGTTCGATTCGAAACCGAAGTTGAAGGAGATGACCGGAATTGAACTGCCGCCCAGTGTCCGCATGGGCCAACGCATCACCGGCATGACGGCCGGCCAGGCGGTCTTGCGTTGCGTCGGTTCGCCCTACGAGTTCAAGCGCTACGGCAAATCGGGCGTCGAATTGAGCAGCATGTTGCCCAACATCGGCGGAATCGCGGACGACATCACGATCATCCGATCCATGTTCACCGATGCCATCAATCACGATCCGGCGGTCACGTTCATGGGCACAGGCAACCAGCAGCCCGGCC
>JANXWY010000009.1 GCA_025350905.1 Verrucomicrobiota bacterium | reverse complement strand
TGCCGGTACGCGGGCAAAAGTACAAGTTACAGTTGTGTGACAAACGGTGACGAAGAGGTGTCGGGCATCTTCAGCCATCACCGCCACCATCAGATCACTCACCCTCCCGCCTCACCCGGCGATAAAATGAGAACTGCTGGGTAATCCGGTTTGTCCCTTGTTTTCATCCCGGCGCTCCAGCATCCTGCCGTCGCCGTGCCGATGAGGCGGGGTAAAAACTTGTGTCGCCCGGTTTCAGAAAATTCATCCAGAGCTGGCTCATCAACACTCTCGCGGTCCTGGTGGCGGTGGTCGTTGTGCGCGGGCACATCCGTTACGCCACGCCGGTCGACTTGTTCGTGGCGTCCCTGCTACTCGGAGTCCTGAACGCGTTTATCCGCCCTATCATGCTGTTGCTGGCGCTTCCGTTGCTCATCTTTACCTTGGGACTATTTACCCTCGTCATCAACGCGGTTCTGCTCTACATGGTGAATTGGATCATGGGCGACCGGTTTGAAGTGGACAGTTTCGGGTGGGCCCTGCTCGGCTCGCTCATCATCAGCGTAATTTCCCTACCCTTGAACATCATGACCGGGGCCGGCAACGCGCGGCTCACCGTACGCCGACATCAACCGCCCCCCGACTCCAAGCCCGGGGGCGGCAATGGCCCGGTGATTGATGTTTGAACTCAATCGCGCTGATATGCGGCGCGGCGGGTGGCGATGCCGCGGGCATTAAACTCCCGCTCGAAATCCGTCAGCACTGCAGCTAGATCCAGGCGCGTGGGCGAAGATCGAAAGCGCGTATCCGCCGTGAACACCGCTGACATCTGACCGAAATAGTCTTCATCATCCGTGCGGAGATAAACCACGCCGCCCGGCGCCAGTGCTTGCCACGCCAGACACGGAAATCGATCATTAATCAGCCGATGCTTGCGATGCTTCTTCTTGGGCCACGGATCGGGGAAATAAATGTGCAAAGCGCGGGCAACACCTGAGGGCAGGAGAAATTCCAGCAAATAAGCGCTCTCGATCCGCACGCCGCGCAGGTTCGTGGCCCCTTGGCGTTGGCCTTTTCGATTCAGTTTGCGCAGTCGCCCGAGCAATCGCTCCACGCCGAGCAAGTTTATTTCGGGATGCTGCCGCGCGTACTCGGCCAGAAAGGAGGCATCGCCGCAGCCGAGTTCGATCTCCAGCGGCTGCGCGATGGGAAAAAGGTCCGCCAGGTTTATCCGCTCCGTGACGGAACCAAGCGGATAAATAAGGTCCGCGAAAGGATTCGAATTAGGCACCATAAAATTACTGAGCATCGGCGACAGCTTCGCCGGACCGGCAAAGGCAAACCAGCCATTTCCGTGCAGTTTATCACGGCGCCGGACGCGGACATGGAAACTGGGGCTGGCGGTACCGCCAGCCCCAGTGCATCGCGCGTCCCCCACTAAATAGTGAGTTCCGACGACGGCAGCCCGGTCACTACAACGGCGACCGGTAGGATTTTAAAGTGCCCGGGTTTGGCCGCAAGTTGGTCGCGACCGCCTTGCCCGAGGTAGTGTTAGGCGAGTCGTTGAGTTTGATGGGCAAGTTGCGCTTGGCCGGTGGGGCAAGAGACTGCCGTGTGAACGGTGGCGGGTTCGCCAGCCAGGCCGCCCGATAAAACCGCGCTGCTGGATGCGAGGTCGCCAAGTCAATCACCGCCAAGCCGCCATTGGCATCCGGGATCCCGAGGCCCAGGATTTCCCACGGGCCCCCGCTGGGCTGGTCCGCATACTCAAACTGAAAAACTGATCCCGGCGCTGCGAACAAGGCGAGGCGGAACTCACCTGTAGCCAGTCGCTCAATCCCCAGTCGCGGGCAGACTGGAGGTGGTGCGGTGAACATTAGCGAGTTCGACGGCACGCTTTGGTTACCTGCGGCGTCGTAGGCTACCGCGTAAAACCAGTAGCCCATATTAGCCACTAGATCGAACAGCGTGACGGAGAGGTTGGTGCTCGCATCGACGTAGTTGGTAGTCGGCTGATTGGTCGGTCCGTAATAAATTCCATAACCCTGAACCGACGGATCATTGGCCGAATTCCAAGCCAAAGTGACTGGCGCAGCTTTCAGCGGCAAGGCCGCCGCCGCGAAATTTGGGGCCAGGGGCCCGACCAACAGCCCAAGCAGGGTGGTCAACCAGTCAACCCGCCGGGAGAAAACAGACTTTTTCATTTCGCAAATGACTTCTCGATACCGTCGAGCCCATCGCCCAAGGGAGCAGACCCATTCAGCCTCGCACGCAACGCGTTTAGCAGTGGAGGTGCCAACGATATCGCCAACGATCACGAGCGCAGGCCACCGCACCCGTCCACGCCCATTTGGACTGGTCAGGCCGTCGGGAAATTTCAGAGAACTGGTATCGCGCCAATCAGTTGAGGGCGGCACCTGTGTGCGTCAACCGCGCGTGATCGCATTTCCAAAGGGAGCAAATATTTCCTGGCCCCTATCGACAGCCAGCGGCGGCAATATTGAATGTGAGGAATTTGAACAGCCAACGATCGAAAATCGATCAACGGGCAAGCCGAGCCGGCCCGCGGGTAACGATTTTGCATTGAGAACTCGAAATATCCGGCGCCGGCGGGAAACCTGCTCGCGTGTCCGGCAAACTTTCGGTATAACTTGGTGACCAGCGAATCCCAGGCGGGAACATGTAATGCAAATTCTAATTGTTGATGACGAGGAAAACATCCGGAGCACGCTGACCACGATGCTCGAGGGGTTGGGGCACGAAGTCGTGGGCGCTGGCAATGCCTCCGCCGCGTTGCGAGAAGTGGAGAAGGCGCAGTTCGAGGTGGCGTTTCTGGACTTGAAACTTGATGACGAAAACGGCCTGGATGTGCTGCCGGAATTATTGCGGAACAATGCCAGCCTTGATGTCGTCGTCTTCACCGCCTACGCGTCGATCGAAAGCGCGGTGGAAGCGATGCGCCGGGGCGCGGTGGATTATCTACCCAAACCCTTCACGCCGGAACAGATCCGCCAGGTGTTGCGCAAGCTCGGCAAAACCCGCCAACTCGAAGGCCGCGTCGCGAATCTGGAAGCGCGCCTCTCCAGCACGGCGCCGCCCACGAGCGTGGAAACGCTCGAGCCGGCCATGGAAAGAGCTTTTCACCTGGCGTTCACCGCCGCCGCGTCGCCCGCCTCGGTAATGCTGCTCGGCGAGAGCGGCACCGGCAAGAGCGTCCTGGCCCGCGCCATTCACGAGCGGAGTCCCCGCAAGGACAAGGCGTTCGTCACCATCAGTTGTCCCAGCCTGTCGGGCGAGTTGTTGGAAAGCGAATTGTTCGGCCGCGTCAAGGGCGCTTTCACCGGCGCCGTGAGCGATGCCTGGGGGAAGGTGGCGGCGGCCGATGGCGGCACTTTGTTCCTCGACGAAATCGGCGAATTGCCGTTGGGAATTCAGCCCAAGCTGCTGCGGCTGCTTCAGGAGCGGGAATACGAACGGGTCGGCGAATCCCGGACGCGCTCCGCCAATGTGCGAATCATCGCAGCCACCAACCGCGACCTCGAAACGGCGGTGCGGGGAAAAAATTTCCGCGAAGACCTGTTCTACCGGCTCAACGTGATTGCCATCCGGGTCCCGCCGTTGCGCGAGCGGCCCCGGGATTTGAAGCAGATGGCGGCCGAGTGCCTGCGCTTTTTCAGCAGCCAATGCGGCAAACGCCTCACCAGTTTTGCCCCCGAAGCCCAGGCGGCATTCGATCGCTATCGTTGGCCGGGCAATCTGCGCGAGCTCCGCAACGTGATCGAACACGCGGTGATCTTCGCGGCCGGCCCGACGGTCGCGCTCCTGGATTTGCCCGAACAACTCAGCCGGCCCGGACTGCCGCCCAGCGGCGAAGGTGTCCATGTCGGCATGCGCATCCCCCTCGAACAGCTTGAGAACGAGCATATCCGCCGGGTCCTCGCGCAAACGAGTACCATGGAGGAAGCCGCGCAAATCCTCGGCATCTCGCGCGGCACGCTGTACGAACGCAAAAAAAAACTGAGCGCCTAGCCGCTCACCCCGCATGCTCCGCGCCCGTATCTTTCTGAAGCTGATCCCGCGCTTCGCGCTCCTCATCGGGATCAGCGCCCTCGCGCTGTTCTTGTTTTCGCGCATGACGGGCAACGTCGGCCAGACGTTCGTGGACAATTATCAGGCCGATGATGAGGTGCAGAACATGCGCTTGGCACTGCTCCAGATGGACAAGGCGTTGCGGCCGGAGGAAGGCGATTCTCCCACGAGCGTTCCCCATGGCAGCCAGTTGCAGCCCCCTCGCACGGAGGAAAGGGAAGCCACGCGGCGGCTGTACGCGATGAATGCGCAGAGCTTTCAGGACAGTTTGGCGTCGCAGTTCACGAACCACGCCATGGCCCCACAGCGAAACCTGCTCGTTCAGTTGCACACCAACTTTCTGGCGCTCTTCGCGGTTGGCTCGGAAATGCTCGCCCCGGACGGGCGCCAACCCGATCAGCGGACGCGTTATAACCGGCAAGTCGACCTGCGCATCAAAGACCTCGAAACGCTCCTCGACCGCATCCATGAGCGCACGCGGGAAAACATTCTCGCCAACGGCAAGAAAATCCAGCAAATCAACCGCACCATCCCGAGCCTGCTCCTGCTGGCCCTCGTCCTCGCCTTGGGCATCTCCGGCTACGCCAGCTTCAAACTCGACAAGACCATCTTGAAGCCAATCCAGACGCTGACCACGGCCGCGCGCGAAATCGGTCACGGTAACCTCGACCAGACGGTGCCCGTATTGTCCGATGACGAACTGGGCGAACTCGCCATCACGTTCAACAAGATGGCCGCGCAGTTGAATACCTATCGACAGAGCACCACCGAGCAAATCATTCGCTTGCACCGGACGATGGAAGCGGCGCTGGCCTCCTTTTCGGATCCGGTCTTCATCATGGACACCCACGGACGGGTCGCGTTGGACAACCGCGCCGCCCAGACCCTCAGCGCCCAACTCGCCCTCGATGGCGTGCTGCCGCCGCGCCTCGCTGTGGCCACCGCCGAAGTCCTCCGCACCAATCGGGATTTCCTGCCGGACAGCTTTGATGAAGTCCTCACCTTGCGGGTCAGCGGCGAGGAAAAATCTTTTCTCCCCCGCATTCATCTCATGCGTGAGACGGACGCCCGCCCGGTGGGCGTAGCCGTGGTGTTGCACGACGTCACGCGCTTTCGGTTGCTGGATGACGCCAAGACCAATCTGGTGGCCACGGTCAGCCACGAACTCAAAACTCCACTCACCAGCGTCCGCATGGTCCTGCATCTCTTGCTGGAAAAGAGTCTCGGCCCGCTCACCCGGAAACAGGATGAACTTGTCGAAACCGCGCGCAAGGATTCCGAGCGGCTCATCCGCATCCTCGATGGGCTGCTGGATATTGCGCGCCTTGAAGCCGGCGCGGCCGGTCTGGTCAAGGAGCCGGTCCAACCCGCCGAGCTGGTGCAATTCATCGTGGACGAGGCGCGGCGCAGCGCGACCGAGGCGGGCGTGACGCTGACCACCACGGTGGAACCGGGCTTACCCCTCGTGCTGGTGGACCGCCAGAAAATTGGCCACGTCTTCCACAACTTTATCTCCAACGCCATTAAATATTCGCCGCGCGGCGGCCAGATTCACGTCACGGCCACCGCCACCACCGATCGCACCGTGCAATTCAACGTGCGCGATCAAGGGCCGGGCATCGCCGCCGAGTTTCAAGTCCGCATCTTTGATCGCTTCTTCCGCGTCCCCGGCCAGGCGAAACGGGGCGCGGGGCTTGGCCTGACCATCGCCCGCGAGGTCGTGGTCGCCCACGGCGGACGCGTCGGGGTCCGCAGTCAACCGGGACAGGGAAGTGAATTTTATTTTGTCCTCGACGGCGCCGAACCGGAAGCGTGAACGAGGCAACAGCTCCGCGGGCGGGGGCGGGCGGCCAGGGCCTTCGTCGGAAACATCCGAGGCGCAGCCTGGGTCGGCGCACGCGGGTGGGACGCTTCACGGCTCCGACCGTAGCCGCTTCAAATCCTCCGCCAGAAATTTTGCCACGTCCTTGAAGCGGGCGATGTTTTCCAGGTTGAGGTCCATCAGGGTTTGATGCGCTTCCAGGGAGGCCCGGGTGAGTTCCTCGCGTGAGGGCTCGCAGATCGGCGGCAGATCGGTAGCCACGGCTTCGCCGGCCGGTAAGTCCCCTTGCGTGGTCCGAAACAGATGCAGGACGCCCAGGTTTTCCAACAGCTCGGTCAACCGTTCGTTGGCGTTGCGCAACTCGATGGCGTGCGTGACGCACCCGCCGGCGGGGGCGTTGGCTTGTAAGCCAAAACCCGCGAGCACTCCCAGAAACGTGCTGTCCATCAAGGCGCACTCGGAGAGTTCGAGGACGAGATAGGGATAGCCCTGGTGCTGCAATTCATTGAGCACGGTCTTGAAATTCACGCTGACGTGGAAATTCGCCCGGCCCGCGATCTTGACGCAGGCAAACCGCTGGCCCACCAGGACCGTCAGATTGGCACAAGGGGCATTCATACTTTAGTAACGGTTCAACAAGCCGCGCTCCGGACTCCGCCGGTGCGCCCGGAAGCGGTGCCGACAATCTGTACCAAGGCTTGTTGCAAGACCAATTTCTCGTCCAGGGCGCTGCCCACCAGGCGCTGGTTCGCGCGCAACAGCAAATCCATGGCGCGGACCAGTTCCGCTTCCGCATAATGGCGTGCCTGGGGCAGCGCTTTGAACAGCACGTACGGATTCAACGCCAACGGATTGTATTTTCTGTCCGTCGGCAGCTGCGCCGCCGGCACGCGCTCCAGTTGCGCCTTGAACTGTTGATAATTTTCCGTCGCCCGAAGCCAACCCTCCCGCAACATTTCCTTCAGCATCAGCAAGGCGCGCACCTTGGCAATCAAACCGTAAAGCATTCCGATCTCGCTCTTGTCCTTGTCGAACTGCAGCGCCCACAGCTCTTCATCGAGGCAGCGCAACAGGCCGGGTAAATCGCGATTCCCCAACGCATCGCCCAGCGCGAAGGCCCGCGCCAGCTTATTCTTGACGCAAACCGCCTGCACATCCGCCGCGCCGATTTCCGGGCGCGCGCCGACGTAAAGGCAAAGCTTTTCGATCTCGCTGTCAAGCTGGCGGGGATGCGGGCCCACCCGCGTGATCAATTCGGCCAGCGCCGGTTCGCCGATGCGCTTGGCGCGCGCCTCAATGCCCTTGCGCGCCCAGGCCTCCGCCTGCTCCGCCCAATCCTTGTCATTGACCGACCAGCCATCAAAGCTCTCGACGCGCCCGATCTTTTCGAGGGCCTTGTAAAACGTCTTCCGCTTGTCCACCTTGCCCGCGCTGACGAGCAGCCGCACATTCGACCAGGAAAACGCTTTTATTTCCGCCGCCAATTCCGCCAAGGTTTCCGTCACGGCGCCGGTTTGGGCTGCGCGTTCCTCACCGAGAAAATTGCAATCGCGCAGCCAGATCACCTTGCCACTGCCAAAGAACGGAAGGGTTTGCAGGGCCTCGCGCAGCCGGCCGATCGCCTTCAACGCCTCGCCGCTGGTGCCCGCGGTCGCCTCGATCACCTCATGATCCGAGCCGCCGAGGGCGGCGCACCAATGCTGAAAGATTTGCTTGGCGCGCTGCTTGACGGCGAAATCATCTTCGCCGCAAACCAGGGCCACCGGAGCGTCCGGCTGGGCGACAGGAGCAGGCATCGATTATTCCGGGGCGTTCCCGCCTTCGTTGGGGTTGTCGAGGTATTCGCTCATGTCCTCGACCTGTTCAAATAACGCCCGGTGGACAAAGATGGGCTTTTTCTGCGCCGCCGCCAGGGCGAGGCAATCGCTGGGTCGGGCGTCAATCTCCACAATTTTGCGGGCGACCTCGTTGTTCTGGGACAGGATGAGCCGGGCGAAGTAGGTCGAGTTTTTCAGATCAGTGATGACGACACGTTCGACCGCGATGCCAAAACCCTTGAAGACGCTTTGCATCAAATCGTGCGTCAGCGGACGCTCCTTCGGCTCGTCGCGCAAAAACATCCCGATCACCTTCCCCATCTGGGGTTCGACGCTGATGACAAAAACCTTTTCGTCATTGCCGACAAACAACGCACTGCCGTTGTTGTTTGGCAGAATTCCGCGAATCTGAACGGGCACCACATCGTTCTTCATGGCGCCAGCTTAGGGGCGAACGCCGGAAAAGACAAGTTCCCGCTCGCGCGGTTGGAAAACCCCCGCGCGCTCCGGCCCGGCTTCTCCCCTTGACATTCTAGGCCAGCTGCCTAATCTCCCCTAGAACATCTAGGACAGCTTGATTATGCCAACGACAAAATCGGAACTGCTGCAGGGCACACTTGACTTGCTCATTCTCAAAACGCTCACGGTCGGACCCATGCATGGTTACGCCATCGTGCAGCGCATCCAGCAACGTTCGCAGGAGGTGCTGGTGTTGGAGGAAGGCTCCCTCTATCCGTGCCTCTATCGGATGGAGGAGAAAGGTTGGATTGCGGCGACGTGGGGCAAGTCCGAGAATAACCGCCGCGCAAAATATTATTCACTGACGCGCGCGGGGCGAAAACAACTCGAAGCGGAGACCGCTATTTGGGAACGGGTGTGCCGCGCCATCACCCTCATTTTGCAGCCGGCTTGAAGGGGAAGTGAATCTGGCAAATTCCATTCAATCATGGAAGGGCACGGAATATTCCGAGCGGCGTTTCACTCGAGGCGCGCCCTTCCAACCACTCCCCCTCCGGGGCTAAGAACTGCCTCACCCCTGTCCAACCGCCAGACGAAGAAACCATGATCCAACTGCGCGACCTTGAAAAACGTTATCGCACCCAAGCCGGATTCACCTACGTGCTGCGCCAGATCAATCTCAACATCAACGCCGGCGAATTCATCACCATCATGGGACCGTCGGGCGCCGGCAAGTCAACCCTGCTGAGCATTCTCGGCATGTACGATCACAGTTGGGAAGGCGAATTTCTGTTCCTTGACCACCCGGTCCAGCGGCTCAGTGCAAAAGCGCGTGCCCTCCTTAACAAGCGTTACGTCGGATTTGTCTTTCAACAATTTCATTTACTCGACGATCTCACGGTGGCCGAGAACCTCGATATTCCTCTGTCCTATCGCAACATTCCGAAATCCGACCGCCAGGCGCTGGTGGCCGATGTGCTGGATCGCTTCAACATCGTAGGCAAGAAAGACCTCTACCCCAGCCAGCTTTCCGGCGGGCAACAACAACTCGTGGCCGTGGCGCGCGCCCTCATTGCGAAGCCGAAGTTGCTCCTCGCGGACGAACCCACCGGAAATCTCCACACGGATCAAGGTCGCGAAATCATGGAGTTGTTCAAGCAGCTGAATCAGGAAGGCACGACCATCATTCAAGTAACCCATTCGGAGCCGAATGCGACCTACGGCCAGCGCATTATCCGCCTAAAAGACGGATGGATGGAGAAATGAGATGCGCATAACAAGGCAAGACGCGTGAATCCATTGAATAAAACCTGGCGCTGGCTGCGTCTGCTGCGGCAGGCGAAAACGGTGAAACGGGAGATAGACGAGGAGCTGCGTTTTCACATCGAGCAGCGCACGACGGAGAACCTCGCCGCGGGAATGACGCCGGAAAACGCCGCCCGCGAAGCGCGAAAGCGCTTTGGCAACGCGCAGAGCCTTCGCGAGGAATGTCGCGATATTTGCGGCGCTGGTTTTAGGGAGACAGTTGTGCAGGACGTTCGTTTCGGCTTGCGGATGTTGGCGAAGAAGCCGGGCTTCAGTGCCGTGGCCGTTCTCACGCTTGGGTTGGGAATTGGCGCGACGACGGCAATTTTTAGCGCCGTCCATGGTGTGCTGATCAGCCCCTATCCCTACGCCCGTCCCGGTGAAATCTGGACGCCCGGACTCCAAGGGGCGCAGAGCAGCCAGCTCATGCGCCCCTATCGACAGGATGAATTCCAGGCCATCGCAGCGCTGCCAGAGTTTTGGGAGGCCATGGGCACCACGCCGGGGAGCGCGCTTTTGAGCGGTGAATTCGCGCCGGAGACCATCACCAACCCACGACTCACCCTCAATGCGTTTAAATTTCTCGAAGTCGCACCAATCCTGGGCCGGACGTTTGGACCGGCGGATGTTTCGACCGGAGGACAACCGGAAGCGGTAACTGTCATCAGCTACCAACTGTGGCAGCGGCTTTTTGGCGGCGATCCGAAAACGCTTGGGCGAACGCTGCGGCTGGATGAGCAGAGCTACACCGTGGTCGGCGTCATGCCTGCGCGGTTCGGTTGGTGGACCGGCGACGGCCTCTGGCTGCCGATGGCCCACAAATCCAGCGACCCGGGACGGATATTCCCAATCGCGCGACTCAAGCCGGGCATGAATTCTTCCGTCGCCCGCCAGCACCTGCATGCGCTGCAATTGGAACTGGCCAAAACCAATCCCGCTGGATTCCCCAAGGAGAAATTTGAATCCACACTAACCAATTATCTGGACATGACGGTAGCCAGCGGCGAGATGCAGCGCACTTTGCTGGTGCTGCTAGGGGCAGTTGGTTGCCTGCTGCTAATCGCATGCGCGAACGTCGCAAATCTTCAACTGGCCCGCGCCACCACCCGCGCGCGCGAGATGGCCATCCGCTTGTCGATCGGCGCGGGACTCCGTCACGAATGATGAATCGAACCCCATGAACCCTTTCAAAACCATTTGGCAACGCCTGCGCTCACTCGGCGAACGGCGCACAGTGAAACAGGAGATTGACGAGGAACTGCGTTTTCACTTGGAGCAACGCACGGCGGAGAACCTGGCCCAAGGCATGTTCCCGGTGGCCGCCGCCCGCGATGCACGCAAACGCTTCGGAAACCTGCAAAGCGTCCGCGAGGCAAGTCGCGACGTACGGGGTGCGAGTTTCGGGGAGGCGGCTCTTCAGGACATTCGCTTTGGCCTGCGCATGTTGCGCAAGAACCAAAATGAGCGACGAATCCACCCAGGCACAACTGGCGGCGCAGGACGAGCGGATCGCGCAACTCCAGGCCCAGATTGAGCAGAAACGACGGCATTTCTCGGCGCTTAAAATCCGTGCCGGCATGGAGGGTTTATTGCAGCGGCTCGGCGATGCCGCCAATCCGCTCCAGGAAGGTCAGCAATTGGCGGCCGGCGCGCTGGTGGCCCGCGTCGCCAACCCGGCCAAGTTGAAAGCCACGATCAAGATTGCGGAAACGCAAGCCCGGGATGTGCAACTGGATCAGTCCGCCGAAATTGATACGCGTACCGGTCGCATTCCCGGCCATGTCGTGCGTATTGATCCGGCCGTGGAGAACGGCACGGTCACGGTGGATGTGGCTTTGGACGGCGCCTTGCCCAAAGGCGCACGGCCAGATTTAAGCGTGGATGGAACGATTCAACTGGAGCGCTTGGAGAACGTGCTGTACGTCGGTCGGCCCGTGCAAGGTCAGCCCGACAGCAAAGCCGGGTTGTTCAAACTGACGGACAACGGCAAGACGGCGGTCCGGGTAGCGGTCAGCCTGGGCCGCAGTTCGGTGAGCACGATTGAAATCGTAGCGGGCTTGGAAGTCGGCGACCAAGTGATCCTGTCCGATATGTCCCAGTGGGACACCCACGAACGGGTGCGGTTGGAGTAAACGGCGGTTGTTAGAATGGAGCCGATCGGAAAAGAATTCCCCGCCGCAGCGCAGGACAGCTTGGACTGAAACCGCGGCGGTCGTCTTGGACTGCGGCGGGAAGCGCGGAGGCTCGACGTACGAAGGCGGTGACGTCGCTGAGCTTTGCCACCGCAGTCCAGATGACTCCCATCGGCTCGGAAGTTCGTGGCAGCGAATCCAAGCGCGGAGGCTAGCAGGCCTGATCCGACTCAAGACTTCGGCGACCATGCAATGGTCATTTTGCATCAAGCGCCCGGACCGTTAGCAACGAATCGAGGCGCGCCACGGGAGCTCCAATCCAGGCGATTGCTCGCGCCCGCCCGGCGACCACCCCAAAGGCCAAGCGTCGGCGGACTCAGAGGAAGTGAAGTACAATCCCCAATTCAACGGACCTGTCACCAGTTGGAAAGCGAGCAAAAACTGACGGCTTCGTTCCCTCCTCCGTCTAACTCCTGGCTGAACGGGCTGGTCAAATGAGTCGAGCGGACACAATACACAACTCAGGCGCGCTCAAACGGGTGAGTTTCCGGTAGCGAAATCGTCGTCTCCTTTTGTACTCACCCAACCGGCCGGCGAATTCCCGTTGCGCGACCAGAAGGTGCGCCGTAATCTCCCGGCGCGATCATTCATGAAGCGTGCGTCGTCTGCCAGTAAAACCCGGTCGGCCGCCCCAGGCGCCAAGCGTAAGCCCCGGCGACGGTTGGCGGCTGTCAAGCAAGCCCCCGCTCCGGCCAAACGCAAACCGATCGCCCGATCCCAACCGGTAGTGAAGCGCAAACGGGTGAAGAAACTCGGTGCCATTCCCAAACGCAAGTTGGCCCCCAAACACAAACCGATCGCCCAGTCCAAACCGGTGGTGAAACGTCTAGCCAAACCTGTACCGGCGCCACCGCCCGCCCCGAAAACGAAATCCGCCCTTCGACGACCGCCGATGAAAAAATCTCCCGCCCGAAGACCGCGCGTGCAGATTCCCGCCGCCCTGCTCGAAGGCGATTCCCCGGTGGCAACCGCCGTCACTGGTCCCGGCGAGAAATTCGCGCTCGGCCCCGGAACGCCGGTTGCGCACTTCGCTGTGGAAGCCGCCCCTTTGCCGGAGGCCTATGGCACCGGGCGGTTGCAGGTGACGCCGCGCGATCCGCACTGGCTTTATGCCCATTGGGACCTCACGCCATCACAACTGTTTCGGCACAACGCGCGCTCCGTGGACCGGCACTTGATCTTGCGACTGCATGAGGGCGAGGTGTGCGAACGACCAACGACAGAGACGCATGTGCATCCCGAATCGCGGTATTGGTTTGCCCACGTCGAACGCGCCGGCGCCGTCTACGTCACCGAACTGGGTTATTACACGACCGGTCGCCGCTGGACCAGCCTCGCGATCTCGGCCCCGATCCGGACCCCGCCGGACCGCATCTCGTCCGATACCACGGTGGAGTTTGCGACGATCCCGCTGGACTTGCCGTTCGAAACCATGTTGGAGTTGGTTCGGGAAGGAGTTCCGAAGAACCTGCCGTTGGCCCGGGCCGTTGAGCAATTGCGTGCGACCCGCCAATCCGTGCTGCCAGGGCCCACTGCCATCGCCGCGTGGACGCCGGCGCAGGACCAGGCGCTCGCCAAATTCCTCGCCCGCGAGCGGGCGCCGCACGGTTCGGCCAGCTCCCACGAAATCAGCCACCTGTTGGCCGGAGCTACCGAGGGCGAGCAGGCCAGCATCGCCTCCGGAGAATTTGATTTATCCTCGTTCTTCGGTGGCTCGAGCCCTTGGGGTGGCGAACCAACCGAAGGCAATGATTTCCAGCTCCAAGTGAACGTCGAGTTGATCATTTACGGCGCCACCCTACCATCCGCGACGGTCAAGTGCGCCGGGCGACCGGTGCCGCTCCGGGCGGATGGTTCGTTTGCTTTCCGCTCTAAGTTTCCAGACGGTCAATATGAGTTACTCGTGGCGGCGTCCGCGGCGGACGGACTGGAACAACGGGCGGTGGAGTTGAAGTTCACGCGCGCGACGGAGTTAGCCGGCGACGAGGGGGACCGATCCCGGCACCCGGAACTCGACCCATTACCGCAGGACTGGGTGTGACGCCGCCGTCCGGCCTCGCCTGACCTGACCTTCGCTGTGAATCCGCCTGCTCCATTTTTTATTTACTCTTGCTGACCATGACCGGTTACCTCGCCATCATTTTGCACGCACATCTACCGTTCGTGCGGCATCCGGAACACGACAAATTTCTGGAGGAAAGCTGGCTCTTCGAAGCGATCACCGAAACCTACCTGCCACTCCTGGCCATTCTGAACGGCTGGCATCGCGACGGCATGGAAGCCCGCCTCACGCTGACGCTCTCACCCACCCTCTGCGTGATGTTGCGGGATTCGCTGTTGCAGGAGCGTTACACCCGGCATCTCGCCAGCCTGATTGACCTCGCCGAAAAAGAGCTTCGGCGGACGCAGTGGGAACCCGCCTTCCAGGAACTAGCGGGCATGTATCACCAACGGCTCTCCTCGGCGCGCGACGCTTACCTTGCTAGCGGCGGGGACCTGGTGGGCGCGTTTCGCCGCCTGCAGGACCTCGGCAAATTGGAGATTATCACCACGGCGGCGACCCATGCGCTGTTGCCCCTGATGGCCAACCATCCGCCGTCGGTGCGGGCGCAAATTTTGACTGCCCGCGATCACTATCGCGAATGTTTTGGCTGCGACCCCCGCGGTATCTGGCTGCCGGAATGCGCCTACTTCGAGGGCGTGGAAAGTACCTTGCAAGAGGCGAATCTTCGCTGGTTCACGGTCGATTCACACGGATTACTCCGCGCTCAACCACGCCCACGCTACGGCGTGTTCGCCCCGATCTTCACCCCGAACGGCATCGCGGCTTTCGGGCGCGACCTGGAATCCTCGCGCCAGGTCTGGAGCCGCACCGAGGGCTATCCCGGTGACGCGCGCTATCGCGATTTCTACCGCGACCTCGGTTTCGATCTGGATTTCGATTACGTGAAGCCGCATCTGCCTTCGCCGGAGCATCGTGGCTTCACCGGCCTCAAGTATTACCGCATCACCGGCGGCCGGTCGGAAAAGCAGATTTACCAACGACGGGAGGCCTTGCAGGCGGCGGACCAGCACGCCGGGCATTTTCTTCAAGCGCGGATGGAACAAATCCAGCAACTCGCCGGCATCCTGGACCGACCGCCGCTGGTGGTGGCGCCGTACGATGCGGAGCTGTTTGGCCATTGGTGGTATGAAGGACCCGAGTTTCTCGATTTTTTTGTGCGCAAGGCGTACTACGACCAGAAAGTTTTTGAGTTGATCACACCGGAACAATATCTCCGCCGGCATCCCACGAATCAGATCGCCACGCCTAGCGGGTCGAGCTGGGGCGAGGAAGGCCACTGGCATGTGTGGCTCAACGAAAAGAACGAGTGGATATACCCCCACCTGCAGGTCGCCCAGGAACGCATGACGGACCTGGTGCATCGCTTCGTCAAACCCGACGCGCTGCAGAGTCGTGCACTGACACAGGCAGCCCGTGAACTCCTCCTTGCCCAAGCCAGCGACTGGCCCTTCATCCTCCGCACCAATACCAGCCCGGATTACGCCCGCAAGCGGGTTGAAGGACATCTCCTCCGCTTCACCGCGATCCATCACCAACTCGGCCTCGGCCAAATCGACGAGGCGGCCTTGGCAAAAATGGAGGCGAGCGATAATCTTTTTCCGGACCTCAAGGTGAGCTATTGGGCCTAGCGCGGCGGCCAGTTTGGCTTAACCGCTCCCGCTGGTTTTAAAATTCACCCCGGCTTTTTCCAGGCGGTGGAGCAGCTTGCGATTCACGGGATCGCTGAACCAATGCGTCAGGCTGCGCGCCATGATCTCCGTGACTCCCGCCAATTTCAGCAGCTGCTCGCCGCCCGTCGCAAACAAGGCATCCAGGGAGGCGAAATGTTTACAGAGCGATTCGGCCTCGGCGGCGCCGATGTTGGGAATCCCCAGCCCAAATAACACCCGCCATGCGTCACGCTGCCGGCTGGCCGCAATCGCATCCAAAAGGGCATGCGCCTTGGCGGCCTCCATTCCATCCAGCGCGGCCAGCTCATTCAATCGGAGCCGATAAAATTCGGCGGCGTCGCGGACCAATCCTCGCTGCACGAGCTGGGCAACCAGGGCCGCGTCGCAAATTTTGATATCCATCGCGGCCGGGGAGCACCACAACTCCAAACGTGCGCGCACTTGTGGCGGGCAATCCGGATTGGGACAGCACCACTTGGTATTGGGGTGGGATGAGCTGGCTGCTGCGACATCAAGCGGCTCGTGCAGATGCAGTTCCCGCCCGCCGGCTTCGCAAAGCCTCGAACCACACGTCGGGCATATTTTGGAAGGGTGAAGCACGACCGAGGTCGTGGTCAACTTGCCGCTAAGCGCGGTCAACAGTTTGCTGAGCGAATTGATCATGGCTTGATGGTAAGTGGAATGGCAGGACGCGTCACCCCGTGGGGGCCGCCGTTCGCACACCTATTGCAGCGTGGCGGACACAGTCGGCACCGCCGGGCTCCGCGTTCCGTGTTTTGCGCCTGTGCGCAGACCGCGCTTCGGCTAGCCGGGGGACGGCTCGAGCGTGGATGGCTGTCCGACATGGATTCGAACCATGAATAACGCCTCCAAAGGGCGCTGTGTTACCATTACACCATCGGACAAACCGGTCGAACCTTAGCCGTCCCGGCGAGGGCGCGCAAAGACAAATTTCCGCCGGTTCAGGCGCAAGGCATTGCCGATCACCATCAAGTCGGAAACGCCCATCGCCGCCGCGCACAGTACCGGACTCATGAAACCCATTGCCGCCAGCGGCACCCCGACCGCGTTGTAGAAGAACGCCCAGAACAGATTCTGCTTGATGGTCCGCAACGTTGCCCGGGCCAGGGCCAGGGCCTTCGGGACCGCTTCGATATCTGATTGCAGCAGCACCATGTCCGCCGCCTCGCGGGCCACGTCACTGGCGCGGCTGACGGCAATGCCCAGATCGGCCTGCGTCAACGCCGGCGCGTCGTTAATGCCGTCACCCACGAATGCCACGCACTCGCCCTGAGCCTGAAGTTGCTTCACGAGCTCGGCCTTCTGCTCCGGCCGCACTTCAGCAAAAACGTGGGCAATGGGAATGTCCAATTGGCCAGCAATGGCATGAACGGTTTTACTTGAGTCGCCGGAAACCACATAAATTCTGTAACCATCCCTCTGGTAATCGCAGCGCAAACAATCGAGGGCTTGGGCGGTGGTTGGTTTGAGCGTGTCTTGCAAAGCAAAAACTGCAACTACTCGATTGTCGACCGCGAAGCCAATTACGCTTGCGCCTTTATTCATCCAGGCTTCCGCAAAGGTTTCTGTCGTTTCGAGCCCAACCTTCTCTTCTCCCAACCATCGTAAGGAACCAAGTTGGAAAAAATGTCTGCCGTCGGTTTCGGTGGCAAACAATGCGTTCACGCCGCGCCCGGGAAATTCCCTAAAATCCTCCAGCCGCAAACGCGCCGAACTTATTTCGGCGACAGCCACGCTTAACGGATGATTCGAATGGGAAGCAAGCGAAGCCGCCAGCGCTTCAATATTGAATGATTTCAGGGTGGCGCTCAATTCAATCGGATACTTCTGGTCAGCTACAACTCTAGGTCGCCCTTCAGTCAGCGTACCAGTTTTATCGAAGACAACGGCGGTGATTTTTCCAGCCTTCTCCAAGGCAACTCCATCGCGGATCAAAATTCCCATGCGGGCAGCGACATTCGCGCTGGCCATGATGGCGGCCGGCGTCGCCAAACCCATTGCACATGGACAGGCGACGATCAGGACCGCCGCCGCGATGATGAATCCCGCCGCCGCTCCGGTCGGCGGGTGCGCGAGCCATAGAAATTGCGCGAGCCATGCATGAGCGTGGCGGGCGGACTCGGGTGCAATGCCCCACCAAAGACCGGCCGCGATCGCCACGGCCACAACCACCGGCACAAACACATTGCTCACGCGGTCGCCGATCCGCTGGATGCCCGCCCGGCTGGTCTGGGCTCGTTGAACGGCGGCGATAATGTGCGCCAGCGCCGTGGCCTCGCCCGTGGCCGTGACGCGCATAAGGAGCCGACCGTTGAGGTTCACTGTACCGGCGTAAAGTTCGGCCTTGGCCGACTTGTCCACGGGCACGGATTCACCAGTGAGCATCGCCTCGTCCACGGCGGAGTTGCCCTCGATCACCAGACCGTCCACGGGCACGCGGTCGCCGGGCCGCAGCGCGACGCGATCGCCGATTTTGAGTTCGGAAACGGGAATTTCCATTTCCTCCTCCTGCGCCGCCGCGAGGAAGCTCGGGGTGCCTTTACGAATGAGTTCATCGGGTCGGGTCGGAAGCCGGCGCTCCAGGCGTCGGGCCGTTTGGGGCGAAAGTTGGAGAAGCGCTTGGAGAGCGCTCGAAGCTCGTTGACTGACCCGCACCTCAATCCAGTGGCCGATGCTGATGAGCGTAATGATGGCACTGGCCTCCATAAAATACAGATGCCCGCCGCCTCCGACGAACAAAGCCCAGGTGCTGTAGCCAAAAGCCGTGGTCGAGCCGAGCGCCACCAGCGTATCCATGTTCGAGCTGCCGACGCGCAGTTGACGCCACGCGCCGCGATAAAACTGCGCACCGCAAAAGGTTTGTACCCCGCTGGCCAGGGCAAACGACAGCCATTGAAACCAGCGCACCATGCCGAGACCGAAAAGCCATTCGCCCAACATCAGCCCGGCGACTACCAAACCACCGAGCCACAAATTGAGATGCCAATTGGCGCGGGGCAAGGATTCACGGTTGGTGGTGGCGGTCGCCGGTCGCGCAACGAAACCTGCTTGTTTGATGGCTTCTACCAGCCGGGCGGCATCGGGTGCGGCCGCGGGGGACCAGCGTACGGACGCGCGGCCAGCTGCCAACGCGACCCCAGCGCTAAGCACGCCCGGCACGCTTTGGATTGCTTCGGTGACGTGTCGGGCGCAGTTATTGCAGGTCATGCCTTCCACGTCTA
>JANXWY010000002.1 GCA_025350905.1 Verrucomicrobiota bacterium | reverse complement strand
TGTCATCCTCCGGCGAGCGAGTATCGTGCTCGCCACCACCGAGGAGACCAAACAACGACTTGAGCGTTTGGGGGCGTCGCGCGTCCTGGTGGCGTCTCAACTGGGCATGGATGACGTACAACTCGAGGGCTTCGCCCGGATTCCCGTGCGGACCGAGAAGCCTTTTCGTTTGATCAGCATTGGCCGGCTATTGCATTGGAAGGGTTTTAATCTGGGGCTGCAAGCCTTCGCACGAATTCAGCAGCTTTGTCCGGACAGCGAATACTGGATTGTCAGCGACGGACCGGAAGCGGGGGCTTGGAAGCAGCTCGTCCAAGACTTAGGGATAGCTCGAAAGGTGACCTTCTGGGGCCACTTGCCAAAAACAACCGATGTTTACGAAAAACTGGCGCAAGCCGACGTGTTGGTGCATCCCGCGCTCCACGAGGCTTTTGGTAATGTGGTCCTCGAAGCCCTCGCCGCGGGTCGGCCGGTGATCTGTCTCGATACGGGCGGACCGGGATTACAAGTGACGCCCGCCTGCGGTTTCAAAGCGCCAATCACTTCGCTGGAAGCAGCCTTGGAATCCATGGCGGAGGCGATGACGCGACTTTATCGCGATCCTGAGTTGCGCTTGCGAATGGCCGCCGCTGGGCGGGAGCGGGTCCGGAACCATTTTCACTGGAGCCAAAAAGCCGAAGCGATGAACACTCTTTACCAGCAGGTTTGTGAAGCCAAACACGAAGACAAAATTTAAGCTTCGAGATTGCCGCTTCCGGAGTGATTTCGTGATCGAGGTTCGTGAAATTGAACGTCCCCCGACACTCCCACGGGCGAAGCCGCCCCGTGGGGCTTAGGCTGAAATCAACTGCTGAGTGGCGGACGGATGGGGGCCGAGATGTTGCGCGACGAACGGCTCGACGTGAACCCACGCCTCCGTTTCGGACATTTCGGCGAGGCAGCGCGGCAGGGAGAACCGGCAATAATCCGAACACGGCTTGTACGGGCAGGGTTTCCCCTCGAGACTGATGGCGTGCGGATGCAACGGAGCAAACCACTCCAGCAGTTGGGGGCCGAAGAAGGTAAACGTGGGTACTCCGCAGAATGCCGCGAGATGGCCGGGGCCGGAGTCGTTGCCGATAAACACGCCGGCTTCGTCAATCAAGCTCACGAGTTCGTTGACCGTGCGCGGGGTGACGACCCCGGTTTCACCGGCCTGAACCCACCACTCGCGCTGGTCCGGATCGCAGGCCACAAGGACGCGATATTTTTTCTCGCGCAGCCACAGGACGAGTTGGCGGAGCCGGCCGAGCGGCCAGACGCGCACGGGTTGACCTGCGCCGCTGTGGATTAACACCGAGCCGTGGGCTCGTGATTGAGGCATCGGGATGGCATTGCGCGGCGGCAGCGTCAGCGCGAGCGCCCGCGCCAGGACGCGCCAGTATTCGTAACGATGATCGCGCGGGGCGGGTTTGGTTTGCGGGTGGGTCAGGAACGTCTGGCTGTGCAAGCGCGGAAAACCGTACCGGGTCCGGACCCGCATGGCGCGCAGGAGAAAATGATCGCGGGGATCCCAGCGGGCCGACAAGCCGGCGTCGAAGCGACGGAGGGCGATCTGCTGGCGCAGGCGGAGCATCTCCCGCCAGGGCCATTTCCAAAGTTGGTACTTTCCCTCAAAGGCCGTCCACGGTGCGACGAAGGGTAACACCTCAATTTCCGGCCACAGCCGCGCCTGCAAATCCTTGGCGTACGGTTTCGCCAACAGGGTTACGGTGTAGTGCTCGCTGGCTGCGCGTAGGAATGGCGTGGCGATGACCAGATCCCCCAGCCCCCAGAGTTCGATGATCAGCAGTTTGGGTTTCATGCCGGGCGGGACGCAATCAGGCAGGCCGACCAGCCGAGCCAGTGAACATGGGCGGTGAATTTCTGGCGGCTCGGCGGGAGCCAGGCGAAGAGCGGGTGGGCGGCGGCGAACAGCCAATTGCGCGACGTGCCCATGTGCTCGACTCGCAACCCCGCTGACTGCACCTGCCGCGCCAGCGTCGCCATCGACACGATTTGAACGTGAGTGGGATCGTCGTAAAAGTTCATGGTAAAGGGCAGGGGAGCGTGACGTCGGCTCGGTAGCGTGAGCGTTTTGGGATCGGGCGTCTCGAAGTAAACCCGGGCGCCAGGTTTCAACACGCGCGCGATTTCGGCCAGCAACAAACTCAAGTCGCTCAAATGTTCCACGAGGTGCATGCAGGTGATTGCGTCCACGGTCGCCGCGGGCCAGGGCAGCGGCTCCTGCTCGAAGTCCGTGCGGCGAAACTGGCAGCCGGCGGGATACTTTTCCGGTTGACCCGATATATCGGCGGCCAGCAGCCGGAAATCGGGGCGCAACTGCGCGATGTGACCCAGGGTTTCGCCGTCGGAGCTGCCGAGATCCAGTAAAGTTCCGCCGCGGGGAGCTTGCGCCACGAACCGGGCCCGCGTGTCCAGCCACGGAAAGAGTCGCAGGCACCGCCAGTTCATAGGGTTGTCATGCTCGCACCAAAATTCAACGTGGCACGAAACTAAGAAGGAAGCCTGCGGGTGTAAAGACCGGCCATGATCAAACCACCGGGCGCCCGCCGGGCGGTGCCGGAAGCGAACCGTGCGCAAACCGGCTTGCCGGCGTCCAGCGTCCCCCCTAACTTCCCGCCCCGATGCAGTCGAATTTGATCACGGTCATCCCGGTTTACAACGGCGAGCGATTCCTGTTGCGGACGTTGCACTCCGTCGCGGCCCAGACGGTGCGCCCAGACCGGTTGGTCGTGCTCGATAATTGTTCGACCGACGGCACGGAAAAAATCGTGCGCGAGTTTCCGGCGCTCAAGTGCGAGTGGATATGTAATCCGAAAAACCTCGGCCTCTTCGGGAATATGAACCGGGCGTTGGAATTCGCGGATCAGACCCGCTACCTTCATATCCTCTGCGCGGATGACCTGATCACGCCCCGTTTTTTTGAAACCCTCGTGCCGACGCTGGAATCCTGCGAGGGATTTGGTCTGGCGTATTGTCTGGATGAGCGGATCGATGAACAGGACGAGCATCTGAGTTGCTCGGGGCGCTTCACTGGCGTGGTGGAAACCGTTCCGGTCGCAGTCTATCTTCAACAAAAAGGCGAGATTGCCAACCAGGCGTTGAGCGGCACGATTTACAAGACCGATTTTCAGAAAGCCCCGTGTCGGTTTCGCCTGGATATGCCGATTTTGGCGGACGTAGTGTTTTACGCGGAGTGGGGAAAACATTGTCGGAAGATCGTGAAAGTGAATGACACGCTGGCCCAGTATCGCTGGCACGGGACGAACACGAGTTGCGAGTTGATGCCGGGCCTGCAGGCCCTCGTGCTCGACGAGTGGAAGACGATGCAATTGGTGGAGGCGTTGCGGGGTCCGACGGGCTGGGTGCGGCGCTGCAAGCTCCGTGGGCTGTTTGGGGTGCGATCCGGCATTAAGGCGCGGCGCATGCGCCAGCTGGGGAACCGGCCATACTCGCGTGAAATTGTGGCGGCAGGACGCAAGATCTCCGGGCTGCCATTGTGGTTCGCTGCCCAGGGCGTCGTGCACACGCGCGAGTTCATCGTGTACGGACTGATGCGGCGGCGGCGCCAACCGCAAAATGTTTTTGGGTAAAATCGTTCGCCGCCGCCGGGAATTCCACCTCCTCCCTTCGCTGACGAATGCCGCCAATCGCTCCGGAGAATAAAGCATCGGCGGCGTATTCTGGTTGTCTCCGGTTGGCGGAACCGGTAAACAACACCTCGCGCCGGCCGGCGGGAACTTCGTCGGGGCGGATTAGAATCCAATGAAAGTGGTTATTTTTTGCGGTGGCCTGGGCACGCGTTTGCGCGAGGAGACGGAGTTTCGTCCCAAACCGATGGTGCCGGTCGGCGAACGGCCGATTCTCTGGCACATCATGAAGACTTACGCGCATTACGGGCACAAGGAGTTTATTCTGTGCCTGGGTTACAAGGGGGAAGCCATCAAGGATTATTTTCGCAATTACCATTGGAACACCAGCGACGTGACCCTCGGTCTCGGCGCCAAGCCCCAGATCAAATACCACAACCAGCATGACGAGGCGGACTGGGTGGTGACGATGATTGATACCGGTCAAAATACGATGACCGGCGGTCGTCTGCGCCGTGTGTTGCCCTACCTTAAGGACGATACATTCCTACTCACCTATGGCGATGGTGTCACCGACAGCGACATCAATGCCTCCATCAAGTTCCACCAGAAGCAGAAAAAGATCATCACCATGACCGCCGTGCAGCCGCCCGGCCGCTTCGGGGATCTGGAAATTTCCGACGGGAAAGTCACCGCCTTCAAGGAAAAACCCGAACGTCAGACTGGTTTCATTAACGGCGGATTCTTCGTGGTGGATCGGCGCATCAAGAATTATTTAGGCGATGACACCTGCGTGTTTGAGAACGAACCGTTGAACAGGCTCGCGACGGAAAAACAGCTCGTGGCTTATCAACACTCCGGTTTTTGGCAATGTATGGACACGTTTCGCGAGCAGCAGTTGCTGGCCGGCCTGTGGAACAGCGGCCGGGCGCCCTGGAAGGTGTGGTGATGTTTGCCGGCTTTTACGAAAAACAGCGCGTGCTGGTGACCGGTCACACCGGTTTTAAGGGGGCCTGGCTTTCGTATTGGTTGAAGCAACTGGGCGCCGAGGTTCATGGCCTCAGCCTGCCCGCGCCCACGCACCCCAATTTGCACGAAGTCATCCAGGCGTCGACGTTCGCGAGCGAATCCGTTTGTGATATCCGCGACCTCGCCGCGCTCACCACCGCCTTGCAGAAAATTCAACCGCTAGTCATCTTTCACCTCGCCGCTCAACCCATTGTCCGCCGTTCGTATGTCGAGCCGCTCGAAACCTTGGAGACCAATGCGCTTGGTACGGCGCACCTCCTCGAAGCGGTACGCAAATTGGAACTGAAATGCGTCACCATCGTGGTGACCAGTGACAAGTGTTATGAGAATCGGGAATGGGACTTTGCCTACCGCGAAAATGATGCGCTCGGCGGTCACGACATTTATTCCATGAGCAAAGGCGCGACCGAACTGGTGGCTCAGTCTTGGTATCGCTCCTTCTTCGCCCCCAACCCGAAACTCGGGCCGGTCGTCACCGTCCGCGCCGGCAACGTCATCGGCGGTGGCGATTATGCGGTGGATCGGATCGTGCCGGACTGCATTCGTGCCCTGATCGCGCACCAACCCCTGACGGTCCGCAACCCGCGGGCCGTCCGCCCGTGGCAGCACGTGCTGGAATGTTTGAGCGGCTACCTTTGGCTGGCGGCGCGGCTGAGTCGCGAAGCCAAAGCCTCCCCGCTCGTCGGCCCGTTCAATTTCGGCCCGGAAGCCTCCGCGCGCCAACCGGTCCGGCGGTTGGTCGAAGAAATGTTGTCGGCCTGGCCCGGCCAGTGGGTGGACCATTCCGATCCGAACGCCCCGCATGAAGCGACCTTGCTCGCGCTCTCAATCGAGAAGGCCGGCGCGTTGCTGGGGTGGTATCCGGTTTGGGAATTTACCGAGGCCATCCGACGCACGGTGGCCTGGTATCGTTCCCGGCACGAATTGAAGCATCCCGACATGTTGCGTTTCACTCAGTCGCAAATTGACGACTACACCGAAGCCGCGCGCCGCAAGCGGCTCACGTGGGCCCTCCCGGCATGAGTTTCCGTCTGAAATGCCGTTCCTGCGGTCGCACCGAGGCCGCCCAGATCCTCGACCTCGGGCAACAACCGCTGGCGAACAACCTCCTCGCGCCAGCCGACCTCGCAAAGCCCGAGCCGAGGTTTCCGCTCCGGCTCGCTGTCTGCAAATCCTGCTGGCTGCTCCAGATCACCGACCTGGTTCCGCCGGTGGAGCTTTTTTCCGAATATCTTTATTTCTCCTCCTTCTCCGATCTGATGCTGCGGCATGCGCGCGAAGCGTGCGAGGGGTATAGCCAGGAGTTTGGCCTGAACGGTCAGAGCCTCGTCGTCGAAGTCGCCAGCAATGACGGCTACTTGCTGCAAAACTTCGTGCGGGCGAAAATTCCCTGCCTGGGCATCGAACCCGCCGCGAACATCGCGCAGGTCGCCCGGGAAAAAGGGATCGAGACCCTCGTCGAATTTTTCGGGCAGAAGCTTGCCAGCGAACTTACCGCAAGCCAGCGCCAAGCTGACCTGATTCTCGGCAATAACGTCTTTGCCCATGCCCCGGATCCAAATGACTTCATCGCCGGATTGAAAACCTTGCTCAAACCGAACGGCCGCCTCGCGCTGGAGTTTCCGTACGGCGCGGATTTTATCGAACACACTGAGTTCGACACCATTTATCACGAGCACGTTTTCTATTTCACCCTCACCGCGCTCAAGCCATTGTTTGAGCGGCATGGCCTGACCATCTTTCGGGTGCAACGCCTGCCGATTCACGGCGGCTCGTTGCGCCTGTTCGCTGGACACACCGGCGCGCACGTCGTGGAACCCTCCGCCACGGATTTGCTGGCCGAGGAAACGCGCAAGGGGGTCAACGACCTCGGCTACTATGAAGGCTTTGGCAATCAAGTGCGCACCCTCAAGGACGACCTCGTCGCCCTGCTTGTGAAATTGAAAAAGGAAGGCAAACGCATCGCGGCCTATGGCGCGTCCGCCAAAGGCAGCACGTTGCTCAACTATTACGGCATCGGCGCGGACACGCTGGATTTTGTCGCCGATCGGAGCACCTACAAGCAAGGGCGACTGACCCCGGGTACGCACATTCCCATCGTGCCGCCGGAGGCATTGCTCCAGCGGCAACCCGATTACACGTTGCTGCTCACCTGGAATTTTGCGGAAGAAATCCTCGCGCAACAGCAGGCTTATCGCGATGTCGGCGGCAAGTTCCTGGTGCCCATTCCACAGGTCAAGATTGTCTGAGCGATGCAATTCACTCGCACCAAGCTGGCAGGCCTCTGGCTTCTTCAGTTGGAGCTGCGCACCGATGAGCGCGGTTTTCTGGCACGAACGTATTGTGAGCAGGAGTTCGCCGCGCACGGACTCAACACCCGTTGGCCGCAATGCAATCTTACGCTCACCAAACAGCGCGGCATGATTCGCGGGATGCACTTCCAAGCTGATCCGAAACCGGAGATCAAGCTCATCCGCTGCGCTGCCGGGGCGATCTTCGACGTGCTGGTGGACGTACGTCTTGACTCGCCGACCTTCGGCCAGTGGCAGGGGTTTGGACTCTCCGCCCAGAATCGTCATACGCTCTATGTGCCCGGCGGGTTCGCGCACGGTTTTCAGTGTTTAACCGACGACTGCGAAGTGTTTTACCAGATGTCGGAGCTCTACCATTCCGACCTCGCTCGCGGCTTGCGTTTCAACGATCCCCAAGTCGGCATCGCGTGGCCCCTGGCCCACCCGACACTTTCGGCACGTGACCGCGAGCTGCCGTGGCTGGCTGACCTGAAATGAAAATCCTGGTCACCGGTGCTACGGGCTTTCTCGGTGCCGCCTTCGTCCGGCTGGCATTGAGCCACGATCACGAGATTGGCGGCCTGAGGTTGCCGACGGAAAGTCCACCCGCTTCGGTTCCCGCAAGCAACCAGATGGTTTGGATCCCCGGCAACCTCGACGATTTGCCTTGGCGCGAGATTGAAGCCTTTAATCCTGATGCCTGCGTTCACTTTGCGTGGATTGCGACGCCCGGAGTTTATCTCGAATCGCCGGAGAATGAGCTGCATCTGAAGTGGAGTTTGAACCTGGCGCGACGCTTGAAGGGCCTCGGGCTGCGCCATTTCGTCGGCGTGGGCACGTGCATCGAATATCAGATCAGCAACGCACCATTGGCGGAAGCGCTTACGCCCGTGGCTCCGACGACGCGGTACGCGCGTTGCAAGAATACCCTCCGCGAAACGCTTGCCGCCGAAGCCCGGCAGGATGGATCGCAATTCTGTTGGGGGCGGGTGTTTTATCCGTACGGCGTGGGCGAATCGCCGGCGCGATTGTGTAGCACGCTGATCCAGAAATTCCGGAACGGCGAAAAGCTCATGCTCAAAACGCCGAACAGCACGAAGGACTACATCTACATTGAGGATCTGGCGGCCGCGATCCTGCTGACGGTGGAGCGGAAATTCATCGGCACGATCAACTGGGGCACGGGCCAAGGCATTTCCGTGCGCCAGCTCGCCGAGGCCGTGGCGGCACTCATGGGGCGACCGGAACTGGTGGCTGAAGTTTCTCCCCCGGAAATTGACCCTTTGGGCTATGTCGTCGCCGATGCCTCCCGTCTGCTCCAGCTTGGTTGGAAACCCGAGCACACCCTGCGGCGGGGGCTGGAGAAACTGATCGCCTCTCGGCCAACGCCGCTGAGTTAGGTGCTGAATGAATTTGAGCCCGGCGGGCGGTCGGAGTCAGTCCTGTAAATCGCATAAGCGAGCATGGCCTTCGGGCGCGGCGACCTTGGTCTTCGCGAATCTGGCGGTCGCGGGATGAATGCCGGCCTACGCTGAAACGGCGCCGCCAATTCTGGCATTTGGTTGGCTGGAATTCTTTTGCAAAACCGCGGCCTGCGACTCAAACTCGCGAGGTGACCTTGCCACTGGCGATAGTATTTTACGAGGACCTGATGCCCGGGAGTCAGCTGGTCAACCGGCTGCAGGACTTGCAGTATCGCGTTCAGG
>JANXWY010000470.1 GCA_025350905.1 Verrucomicrobiota bacterium | reverse complement strand
CGAGCTGTCCACGTACCGCACCGTGCCGCCGCCGCCGGGTTCTTCGCCAAGGACGTGCCAGGGTTCCAGCGCCGTCCGGAGTTCAATCTGAACATCACGTTGCTCCAGATCGCCGATGCGCGGGAAGCGGAACTCAAAGTGCGGCGCGAACCACTCGAACTCGAACGGGTAGCCGGCGTCTTGCAAATCCCGGAGGACATCCTTGAAGTCAGTCTCACAAAAATGCGGCAGCATCCAGCGATCGTGGATGTCCGTGCCCCAGCGGACCAAACCGTTGTTGTAGGGTTCTTTCCAAAATTTGGAAACGAGGCCGCGTAACACCAGATGCTGAGCCAGGCTCATCCGGGCATGCGGTGGCATCTCAAACGCGCGCATTTCCACGAGCCCCAGGCGGCCGCTGCTGCTTTCGGGCGCATACAGTTTATCAATCGAAAACTCGGAGCGATGCGTGTTGCCGCTCGCATCAATCAGCAGATTGCGGAACAGGCGATCCACGATCCAGGGCGGCGTCTGGCCGAACGTGGCGAGCTGACGGTCCATCTCCTTGAACGCCACCTCAAGCTCGTACAGCGAATCGTTCCGCGCCTCATCAATGCGCGGGGCTTGCGAGGTCGGCCCGACGAACAAACCGCTGAACAGCCAGCTCAACGAGGGATGGTTCTGCCAATAACCAAGCAACGAACGCAGCAAATCGGGCCGGCGCAGGACCGGCGAATCCTGCGGGGTCTCGCCGCCGAGGATGATGTGATTGCCACCGCCCGTGCCGGTGTGGCGACCATCGAGCATGAACTTCTCTGTGCCGAGGCGCGTCAGCCGCGCTTCGTCATAGACAACGGTCGTGCGCTCGACGAGTTCGTCCCACGTCTTGCTCGGATGCATGTTGACTTCGATCACCCCGGGATCCGGCGTGACGGCAAGCTTGTTCAGACGTGGGTCCTTGGGCGGCGTCTCCCCTTCGATGATGAGGGGCAGGCCCATTTCCGTGGCGGCGGTTTCAATGCCGGCGATCAGGTCGAGGTAATCTTCGGTCCGCTCGACCGGCGGCATGAAGACGTGCAACCGCCCGTCGCGCGGCTCGACGCACAGCGCGGTACGAATAATCCACGGGGCGCTCTGGCCCGGGCCGGGCCGGCGCAGGGGATTCTCCTCCGGCGGCAATTCGGCCAGCGGTTTCATTTTTTCGCCGAGCTTTTGAGCGCGTTGACCGCGGCCCTGGCCGGGCAAGGTGGCAGCTTCCGCGCGACCGACAAAGCGCTGGCGATACGGAAATTCCTTGGGCAACTCGGGTAGTTTGGGTTGCGAAGGATCCTGGGCACGCAACCACGGAAAATCCTTTTCCGCCACCCACGGAATGGAATCGAGCGGCAGGCGCAGCCCCATCGGCGAATCGCCCGGGGTCAACCAGAGCGTGTCGTCGTCGCGCAAAAACCACGAGCCGGATTTCCAGCCGTCGCTGATCCGTTTGATCGGCAGCGTATAGCCGACGATCGAGCCCAGCCCTTGCTGGAAAATGCGCGCGATGCGTTCGCGTTCCTGCTTATCCTTAAGATTCGTTTTCTCCGGCGTGACGTTGGACGGGAAGCGGCGTTCTTTCCAGGAGTAATAGAACGCGTCTTCGTAAGCGGGAATCAAATGCTGCGGGTCGCCGCCCACCAGCGTGGCAACGCGCCCGAGCAGTTCCTTCGCCTCCTTCGCGCCGTGGCCATAATTCTTCGCTTCGTCCGCGATGAGCGAATCGTCCTTCCAGATCGGCACGCCGTCCTTGCGCCAATACGCCGCGAGCGCCCAGCGCGGCAGCGGTTCGCCGGGATACCATTTGCCCTGGCCGTAATGCAGCAGCGAGCCGGGCGCAAATTTGTGGCGCAAGCGCTTAATGAGCTCGCCCGAGAGCAGCCGTTTCTTGTGCGAGACGGCGGTAAAATTCCATTCCGCGCCGTCCGGATCATCCACCGAAACGAACGTCGGCTCCCCGCCCATGGTCAGGCGCACGTCGCCTTGTTTCAGATCGGCGTCAATCGCGTGGCCGAGCACCTCGATGCGCGACCATTGCTCCTCGGTGTAGGGCTTGGTGACGCGCGGCGATTCATGCACGCGGGTCACGCTCATCTCGAAGGCGAACTCGGTTTCGCACTCGTCCACGCCGCCCGAAATCGGCGCGGCACTCGACGGATCGGGCGTGCAGGCCAGCGGAATGTGGCCTTCGCCCGCGAACAAACCGCTGGTGGGATCGAGGCCAATCCAACCGCCGCCCGGCAGATAAACCTCCGTCCACGCGTGCAAGTCGGTGAAGTCCTTTTCCGCGCCGCTCGGACCGTCGAGGGACTTTACGTCCGCCTTGAGTTGAATCAGGTAACCGCTGACGAAACGCGCGGCGAGCCCGCAATGCCGTAGCAACTGGCACAGCAGCCACGCCGAATCGCGACAGGAACCGCAGCCGAGCGTGAGCGTTTCCTCCGGCGTTTGCACGCCGGGTTCGAGGCGAATGGCGTACTTGATGTCTTTCCAGAGCCGCTGGTTGATGGCGACGAGAAAATCGTTGGTACGCGGCTTATCGCCGGCCGGAACGTCGAGGCGTTCCTGTTTCGTCCGGCGTTTGATTTCGCCCAGCAGGTCGCGGCGGATGGCGGTCAGATATCTGGTAAACGCCGGGGTAAGCCAGCACTTCCGCTGAAACGGCGCGAGTTCGTGGTCGATCGCCGGGTCGTAAGCGAAAGGAAATTTTTCCGCCTGGGGTTCGAGGAAAAAGTCGAACGGGTTGAACACCGCCATCTCGGCAACCAAGTCCACCTCCACCAGTAATTCTCTGGTGGGTTTGTCAAAGACGAGACGAGCCGCGTAATTCGACTGCGGGTCCTGCACCCAGTTGAGAAAATGTTTTTCCGGCAGCACGCGGAGCGAGTAGCTCAGAATGCGCGTGCGCGCGTGCGGCGCCGGCCGCAGACGGATGACCTGCGGCCCCAGATTGACCAGGCGGTCATACTGGTAATGGGTCTTGTGATGCAGGGCGACGTGAATGGACATGGTAAATTACCCGTTCAAACCGGCGCCGGCCCAACCGCGACGTCCGGTTTGAGATAGCGGATGCGTTTGTGGACGTCCGTGTTGATGGAGTGATACGGCTGGGCCAGGTTGCCCGCCGCGAACAGCGTCTGGCGCATGTGCTCGGCGTCATCCTCGCCGATGGCGTCGGTGAAAATCGGCATCAGATAGTCGATGCCGAGCTTCGAGGGCTTCATCAGCTTGGCATCGTAAAGCGCCGGATACATGGAGCGCGCGTGAATCAGCCCCCAGCGATCGCGAAAGCGATTGGCGTCGTAACCCTGGACATGAAACCCTTTCGCCGCGTTGTATTGCAGCACTGCCACGGCGTTGTTGCGGCCCTCGACCAGCAGATCCACGGTCTCGGCGCCCAGTTGCGCCGCGTAGAAGCGATCGAAGAGAATGGGACGGCCGCCGCGCTGGGTGTGCCCGACTTTGCGCGTGAAGATTGCTTCCTTGGCTGATTCGCCCCGCCGATAAAGCTGGAAGTATTTATCGCCGATCATCTGGATCAGCTTCGTGCGGAGCGCCTCCGCCGCCCCGCTCAGGACGATGTTGCCCGCCGGGTCGGTGGAGCGGGATTCGGCCCCCAGCTCACGACCCTGTTCGTCCACGATGCCCTCGCCGCAGACGATGACGACGTTTTTCTGAAGGTCATAAAGATGTTTGACGCGCTGGACGAGCAGTTCCAGATCGGGGGCGTGTTCGGGCACGAGAATGATGTCCGGCCGGCCATACGCCGTGCCCAGCGCGATATAGCCGGAGTGCCGCCCCATAACTTCAATGATGGCGATGCGGCGATGGCTTTCCGCCGTCGTGCGGATCCGCTCGACGCCTTGCGCCGACACAAACACCGCCGTCGCGTAGCCGGGCGTGACATAATTGACGATGTGGTCGAGATCAAACACCGCGTTGGAGGCGGCGCGTTTGTAGCGAAACCCGGCTTTGGCGGTGGCGTCATGGACACGGACCCATTCATCGGGTTCGCTCGGATGGTTCAACCCCAGGTCGTTATCGATCGTCTTGGGGGCGAGAACCACCGGCAAGCGTTCGGCCAGGGGCTGCAGGCCATTGAGGGTCCCGTCGCCGCCAATACAAATGAGACCCTCAATGCCCAGTTTTTTCAGGCGGGAAACAACCAGATCCAGATCCTCCGTTTTTTCGGGGTCCACAAAATCCCGGGACGAACCGATCAGCGTGCCGCCTTTGGTCGGATCAAGTTCCGGAATTTCCTGATAGAGCGGATTGAGGTGAACGTGCGGGACGCGCGGATTGAACAGGCAGTTGAAACCCTTGATCAGGCCGACGATTTCGACCTTGAGCTGGTTGGCGCGCACGACCGCGCCGTGAATGGTGGCATTGAGCGCGGGTGTATCGCCGCCGGCGGTGAGAATCCCGATGCGTTTCATGCGCGGAAATCACGGGCCCGCCGCAACGGCTGTCGTTGCCGATGCTGTTGCTGTTGCTCCTCCTGTTGCACCATGATTTCGTCCTCCAGGTTGTTGAACGGTTGAAAAATATAGGCGTTGAACAGCGCCGCCCCAATGTCATTGAGCTTGCCTTGCAGGACGTCGAGGTAACCGTGCAGGCCGCCGGCGAACACCTCGTCAATGGTGCTGAATTGCAGTTCCGCCTCGAGCCGGCCGGCGTGCTTTTCCGCGTCATTGCTGAAGCGGCCCTCGGCCACGCCGGAAATCCGGCGCAGGGCATGGTTGAGTTCACTGACACAGAAGCGCACCGAGCGCGGAAAATCCTCGTTGAGCAAAAGAAACTCGGCGACCAGCCGTGGGTTGACCTCCGCGCCGTGGATGGATTTGTATGCGTCCCAGGCGCTGCAGGACCGCAGGATGGCGGACCATTCGAGGGCGTCCTCCTGGCTGACCAACTCGGGCACGCCCTTGGCCGGCAGGGTTTCATAGCGAAGGTCCAGGATGCGCGAGGTCTTGTCCGCGCGCTCGAGGAACTTGCCGACCTGGGCAAACCACCAGCCTTCATTGTGAATGAGCGTGGCGTCCGTGAGGCCAATGATGTGCAGCGAGCCGGCCTTGATCTGCTGGAAAAACTCACTGGGGCTGTCCTTCCAAACCTGCCGCGCCACCGGCGTCTTGACGAACCAATACAACCGGTTCAATTCCTCCCACAGTTCAATGGTGATCTGGTCGCGGACCATGCGGGCGTTTTCCCGCGCCTGACAAACCGAGGAGACGATGGAATTGGGATTCTCCAACTGGAAGACGAGAAACTCGGTGACGTTTTGCGCGTTCGCTTTCTTATGCAGCGTGAAAAACTGCTCCTCATCCCCGGTGGTTTGCACAATGGGCAGCCAGTGTTCGGCGAGCCGTTTTTCGTTGAGATCCCGCAAGTCGAGGAGCAATTGCAGATTCACGTCCACGATCCGGGCAATGTTCTCCGCCCGTTCAATGTAACGGAACATCCAGTAGAGGGAATTGGCAACGCGGCTCAACATGTCATTCGTTTCCGTAAAGGACCCAGGTGTCCTTGCTCCCACCGCCTTGGGACGAGTTCACGACCAGCGAACCTTTGCGCAAGGCCACGCGCGTCAGCCCGCCGGGCACGATTTCAATTTTCTCGCCATAAATAATGTACGGCCGCAGGTCGATGTGCCGTCCTTCAAAGCCACCTTCCTCGACATGGGTCGGGTGGCGCGAGAGGGAAATGGTCGGCTGCGCGATGTAACTGCGGGGCTCGGCGATCACCTTTTGTCGGAAGTCCTCGATTTCGGTTTTCGTGGCCTTGGGCCCGATCAACATGCCGTAGCCGCCGGATTCGTTCGCGGTCTTGACGACCAATTGTTCCAGGTTTTCGAGAATGTATTTGCGGTCGGCCTCCTCATTGGCCAGATATGTTGGCACGTTCGGCAGGATTGGATCCTGGTCGAGGTAGTATTTAATCATGCGCGGCACGAAATAATACATGACTTTGTCGTCGGCGATCCCGGTACCGATGGAGTTCGCCAGCGAAACGTGTCCGGCCCGATAGGCATTCACCAAGCCCGGCACGCCAAGCATGGAATCGCGCCGAAAAACGGTCGGGTCCAGAAAATCATCATCAATCCGCCGATAAATGACGTGCACCGGCTGCAAACCCTTGGTCGTGCGCATGAGCACCCGGGCATCGCGCACGACGAGATCGCGGCCTTCGACGATCTCAATCCCCATTTGGCGGGCCAGATAGGTGTGTTCAAAATACGCCGAGTTGTGGGCCCCCGGCGTGAGCAAGACCACGGTGGGCTCGGACACGCCCGCGGGCGCGATGTGTTGCAGCATGCCCAACAATTCGCGGGGATAATCCTCCACCGGCCGCACGCCAATGCTCTCGAACATGCCCGGAAACGAGCGCTTCATCGCCCGGCGATTTTCCAGCACGTAGCTGATGCCGGACGGGCAACGTCCGTTGTCCTCCAGGACCATGTATTGCCCAGAGTCATCCCGAATCAAATCCGTCCCACAGACATGGATGTAAATGTCCCGGGGCACATTGAAGTTCACAAACTCGCGGCGGAAGTGTTTCCCCGAAAGCACATAAAACGGCGGGATGATGCCGTCATTGAGAATCCGCTGTTCGTGGTAGATGTCGTGCAGGAAAAGATTCAGGGCCGTAATGCGCTGGATTAGGCCCGCCTCGATGTGTTCCCATTCCTTTGCCGGGATGATGCGCGGCACCAAGTCGAAAGGAAAGATG